>NZ_JBHSUM010000041.1:0-30094 GCF_042660605.1 Nitratireductor sp. GCM10026969 | reverse complement strand
GCCACCGAAGGGCAATCCCCCTCCCCCGCCGATGGCGACCGGCGTGGCCGCCCCCAGATTGGTGCCCGGCGCCATGGCGGCCACGTGGCTGGCATACATGATGTAGGTGCCGGCGCTCGCCGCACGTGCCCCCGAGGGGGCGACGAAGCTGGCCACCGGCACGGGCGAGGCGAGAATGGCGCGGATGATGTCTCGCATGGAGGTATCGAGGCCGCCGGGCGTGTCCATCTGCAGGATCGCGATTTCCGCCCCGCGCTCCTCCGCTTCCTCCAGGCCGCGTATCACGTAGTCCGCCGTGGCCGGCCCCACGGCGCCGTCGAGCCTCAGAAGAAGCGCCGTGCGCCCCTCCTGGGACGACAGCGGAAGAACGAGGCCAACAAACCCCGCCATGAGAAGAAGCAACGAGACCGCCACCCGCAGGGGAGACGGTACGGACATTGACCGCGCGCGCATGCTTTGAACCCACATGTCGAAAAATATAGGTGCTATGCGCGAGAAAAACAGCCGCGCCAGCACGCATGGATTGCGCCCGCCCCGTCGCACCGCCCGGCCCGCCATCCCATCAGCCGCGTGAATCGCTGCTGGCCGACCGATTCGAATTAGTCATTGGACCCCGGTGCGCCGGCCGGCGATGATTCGGGCATGACGAGCGCCGACCAGCCCCTCCTGCTCAAACGCATCGATCCCCGCCGCAACATGGCGCGGTTCTATCTGCTGTCGATCGAGCCGACCCTGTTCGGTCCGGTCGCGCTCAGGCGCAATTGGGGGCGCCTCGGCACGTGGGGTCGCCAGCGGCTCGAGCTGCACGAGGACGAAGCAGCGGCACGCAACGCGCAGGCCCGGCTTCTCGCCCGCAAGCTGAAGAAAGGATACGAGCGGGCCTGACGACCTGCCCGCGGCCGAACCAGACGGCGGGCCACAAACGTCGCATCGGCATTTCCGCTCCCGCCATCCGCGTCAGGCGCGCGGCGGGACCGGGACCGTTGCCTCCCCCGGAGCCGTTGCTTCTGCGGCCGCGCGCGTCGCGTACGACCAGGCGCTGTGGTCGAGATCGAGCTCGGGGAACTTCCGCGGATCGAGAACCGGGCGTGCGATGCCCGCCTTCAGCTGCGCACGGAAGTCGTTGAGGATGCGCAAGGCGACCGGGAACAGCATCATGATGGCCATCAGGTTGACGAGTGCCAGCACACCCATCAGCGGATCCGAGAAGAAGAAGACCGCCGTCGCGCCCGGTGCCGTCGCCCCGAGGAATACAATGGCGATGATGGCAACGCGCAGCACGTGCAGCGCCGCCTGGCTGCCGGTCATGACGCGCAGCGCCGTCTCGCCGAGATAGTAGTTGTAGATGATCGAGCTGAAGGCGAAGAGCAGGATCGCGAACGTCAGGAAATACTGCACCCACTCGCCGAACTGGCTGACCAGGGACTGCTGCGTGAGCGCGATGCCGTCGATTCCCTCGCTGCCCGGCGCGTAAACCGGGCTGAGCAGGATCATGAGCGCCGTGCAGGAACAGATGATGATGGTGTCGATGAAGACGGAGAACGACTGGGTGATGCCCTGGCTGATCGGATGACGGACGTCGGCGGTGGCCGCGACGTTCGGCGCGGAGCCCAGCCCCGCCTCGTTGGAAAACAGGCCCCGCCGCAGGCCCTGCGCCAGCGCGGCGCCGACGCCGCCGCTCACCGCTTCCTCGAGCCCGAACGCATTGGCGACGATGGTCCACAGCGCGCCGGGAACGGCGGTTATGTTGAAAGCGATGACCAGAAGCGCAAGAGCGATGTAGCCGAACGCCATGACCGGGATGATGAGGTCGGCGGCCCTGGCGATGCGCCGGATGCCGCCGTAGACGATGAAGCCGGTAATCACCGCCAGAAGCAGCCCGCTCCACACGCGCCCGACTCCGAGGCTGTCGTTCGCTGCCCCCGCAAACGTATTGCCCTGGAAGGCGTTGAAGCCGAAGGCGAACGCGGCCATCAGGCAGACGGCGTAGAGAACCGCCAGCCAGCGGTACTGGGCTCCCAGCCCGTGAATGATGTAGCTCGCCGGACCGCCGGTATAAGTGCCGTCGCCGTTGGAACGCTTGTAGAGCTGGGCGAGGGATGATTCGACCAGGCTCGTCGCCATGCCGATCAGGGCGATGACCCACATCCAGAACACCGCGCCCGGCCCGCCGAGCGTGATCGCCACGGCGACGCCGGCGATGTTGCCGCCGCCCACCCGGCCACCGACGGAGACGAGAAGCGCCTGGCGGGCGCTGATCGCATTCGGGTCGCCGCTCTGGTTCTTGGACGAAAGAACCCGGAACATCCGCCCGAAATACTCGAACTGAACGAACCCGCTCATCAGGGTGATGAAGACGCCGAAGATGACCAGGATGGGGATCAGCGACCACCCCCAGGTCAGGTCCTCGATCAAACCGAAAAGGCCTCTGATCACATCCATCGGCTTCTCACCTCCTCAAAAAGTGCCGCCTCCCGCAGGCCCGCCCGTGCAATGATTTCAACTATCCATTGAAACCGGCAGGAATGACAAGCGCCAAGCAGGTTTTGCACCGACTTTGCGTGCGAGAACCGGACCACCAAGGCGTCACATGAATGTTACGTCGGTGACCTAACGATGCCGCGCTATCCGCTCTTCAGGCTTCGACGCAAGGCGGCGGCCGACCGCCTCATCTCCGATTGTGGCGCTCTCATTGCCCGCGCTGAAACGTCGGAAGTCCACGCGGCGACGTGAACAGCTTTCGCAAGTGCGGGCTGTTGGGAGCAACGGGCCCGCCGCACTCAAGAAATTTCAGGTTCTCAACCTGGAGAGTACTTCTCTTGTACTCTAACGATACTTTTGCGCGTGTTATACCACGGCAGACACAACAGTGGATGTCACGAATTCTTCACGCGAATATTATCAAAGTGTCACACCACCAAACCTAATTTGCGGCACATATCGATTCCGGCCAGCCCTTGGCCAGCAGAAAGGAGAATCCGACATGTTTTCACTCAATCGACGGCATGCGCTCGGCTTGCTCGGCGCGACCGCCGGCAGCATTGCCCTGCCCCGTTTCGCCATCGGCCAGACGGCGCGCCCGTCCGTCACCATCGCGGTGCAGAAGATCACCAACAACAACACCCTCGACATCTGGAACGAGCAGTCCAATGTCGGCGAGCGGGTCTTCTTCCCGAACCTCTGGGAGGGGCTGATCCTGCGCGACTGGATGGGCAATCAGGGGCCCGTCCCGGGGCTCGCGACCGAGTGGACGCGCATTGACGACAAGACCCTCGAACTCAAGCTGCGCCAGGGCGTGAAGTTCCACAACGGCGAAGAGCTCACCGCGGACGACGTGGTGTTCAGCTTCTCCGCCGAACGCGTGTTCGGCGACACGCAGCCGGTGGGCGGCGAGACCATCTTCGAGGCCGACCACAAGCCGACGACGGCCAAGGAGCTCCCGGCCTCCGTGCCCGGTATCGGCCGCCGCCTGTGGCCGGCGCTCGCCGGCGTCGAGGCGGTGGACAAGTACACGGTGCGCTTCCACAACGCGACGCCGGACGTCACCCTCGAGGGCCGCCTTTACGCTTTCGGCAGCCAGATCGCCAGCCGCCGGGCCTGGGACGAGGCCTCCTCCTACGCCGAGTGGGCGCAGAAACCCGTCACCACCGGCCCCTACATGGTCGGTGAGTTCCGGCCCGACGTATCGCTGACGCTCGTCGCCTTCGACGATTATTGGGGCGGCCGTCCGCCGCTCGAACAGATCCGCTTCGTCGAGGTCCCGGAGGTCTCCTCCCGCGTCAACGGCCTTCTGTCCGGCGAGTACGACTTCGCCTGCGACCTGCCGCCCGACCAGATCGCCGCCATCCAGGCCGCGGAAGGCCTGGAGGTGCAGAGCTCGACCATCTGGAATCACCGCGTTTCGGTCTTCAACACCCAGAACGCCATCCTGGCCGACCCGCTGGTGCGCCGCGCCATGACGCATTCCATCGACCGGCAGGCGATCGTCGATTCGCTCTGGGCCGGCCAGACCGTGATCCCGGCCGGCCTGCAGTTCAAGTCCTATGGCGACATGTTTGTCGAAGGATGGACGGTTCCGGAGTTCGATCCGCAGCTCGCCCGCGATCTCTTGAAGCAGGCGAACTACAAGGGCGACGCAATCCCCTACCGCCTGCTCAACAACTACTACACCAACCAGACCCCCACCGCGCAGATCATGGTGGAGATGTGGCGCCAGGTCGGCCTCAACGTCGAGATCGAGATGAAGGAGAACTGGGGCCAGATCCACGATCCGCAGGGCGTGAAGGGGGTGCGCGACTGGTCGGCATCGAACCTCATCAACGACCCGATCACGCCGATGGTGGTCCAGTTCGGCCCGAACGGCGAGGTCCAGCAGAAGAAGGACTGGACCAACGCGGAGGTCAACGAGCTCTCGGTGGTGATGGAGACCAGCACGGACCGGGCTGTGCGCAAGAAGGCTTTCGCCCGCATGCTGGAGATCTGCGAGCGCGAGGATCCGGTCTACCAGCTCCTCCACCAGAATGCGGTGTTCACCGGCATGAAATCGTCGCTGAACTGGAAGGCGGCGCCGGCCTTCGCGATGGACTTCCGCGCCTCCAACTGGACGAGCTGAGCTTCCCGTCTTCGGCCCCGGTGGCTTTGGCCGCCGGGG
This sequence comes from Nitratireductor sp. GCM10026969, assembly GCF_042660605.1. Lineage (NCBI taxonomy): Bacteria > Pseudomonadati > Pseudomonadota > Alphaproteobacteria > Hyphomicrobiales > Phyllobacteriaceae > Nitratireductor > Nitratireductor sp. GCM10026969. The sequence continues at coordinate 25,443 of NZ_JBHSUM010000041.1, read as the reverse complement.
CTTTTCACGCCCGCCGCGTCCGCGGCCGGCGGTATGGAGCATGGCTAAGACAATCGCGGGTGAAACATGAGCGCGAAGACATCCAGCCTGGTGGAAATGCGTGACCTGAAGGTCGCCTTTGACGGCGTCGAGGTGCTGCACGGGATCGACCTCGACGTGGCCCATGGGGAGGCGCTCGGCCTCGTCGGGGAATCGGGCTGCGGGAAATCGGTCACATGGTTGGCCGCACTCGGCCTCCTGCCGGGCAAGGCCAGCGTCACCGGCACGGTCCGCCTCGAGGGGCAGGATCTCTCGGCGGCGCCGAGGACCGTGCTCGAGACGGTGCGCGGCAAGCGCATCGCCATGATCTTCCAGGATCCGTCGAGCTCGCTCAACCCGGTGCTGCGCATCGGGCGCCAGATCACCGAGGCACTGGCCATCCATCGCGGCCTGACGGGTGCGGCGGCGAAGGCCGAGGCCTTGCGGCTGATGGACATGGTCGGGATTCCCGATCCCCGCCGCCGTTTCGATCAATATGCGCATGAATTCTCCGGCGGGCAGTGCCAGCGGCTGATGATCGCCGTCGCGCTCGCCGGCGAGCCCGAGCTGCTGATCGCCGACGAGCCGACGACGGCGCTGGACGCGACGATCCAGGCGCAGATCCTCGACCTTCTCGGCACGCTGCAGGCGGAAACGGGCATGGCGCTCGTCTTCATCAGCCACGATCTGGGCGCCGTCTCGCAGGTGTGCGAGCGGGTCTGCGTGATGTATGCCGGGCGCATCGTCGAGCAGGGAACGGTCGATCAGCTGTTCTCCGCGCCGCGCCACCCCTATACGCGCGGCCTCTTCGACGCCATTCCCCGGATCGACGGCCCGCGCCGGCGGCTGATCCCCATTCCCGGCACGGTTCCGCACCCGCGGGAACTGCCGCAGGGATGTGCCTTCTCGCCACGCTGCCCAAACGCGACCCGGTTCTGCGAGACGAAGCGCCCGCGGCTGCTTCTGCAGCCCGACGGCCGCAGCCTTGCCTGCGTGCATCCGGTCGAACCGGCCGCCGACGACACCCACCGCACAGAAATCTTCGAAGATACGATGCAATGAAACCACTGATCGAGGCGAGAGACCTCGTGCGCATCTACGAGATGCGCAAGAAGCTGTTCGGCGATGCGCTGCCGGTGCGTGCCGTGGACGGCGTGTCCCTGTCCGTCCTGCCCGGCGAGACGCTCGGGATCGTCGGCGAGTCCGGTTCGGGCAAGTCGACGCTCGGCCGCATGCTTCTGGGCATCGACCCGGCACAGGCGGGCGAAGTCCTGTTCGAGGGGCGGCCGATGCCCACGCAGCATAGCGCCGAATGGCGTGCGCTCAGGGCGCGGATGCAACTCGTCTACCAGGACCCGCTTGCCGCGCTCGACCGTCGCCTGACCATCGCCGCCCAGATCGGCGAGCCGCTGGAGATCCACCGGATCGGCAGCCGCGAGGACCGCATGGCCCGCGTACGCGAACTGATGGCCGCCGTCGGGCTGCGCCTCGACCAGGCCGGGCGCTATCCGCGCCAGCTTTCCGGCGGCCAGCGCCAGCGCGCCGTCATCGCGCGCGCATTGGCGGCGGGGCCGTCGCTTCTTGTCTGCGACGAGCCGGTGTCGGCGCTCGACGTGTCGATCCAGGCGCAGGTGGTCAACATGCTGCGCGACCTTCAGGAGAAAAACGACATCGCCATGGTCTTCATCAGCCACGACCTGAAGGTCGTCCGCAACATCGCCGATCGCGTCGCGGTGATGTATCTCGGGAAACTCGTTGAGGAAGGCTCCTCCGATACGATCTTCCGCACCCCGCACCACCCCTACACCAAGGCGCTGGTGTCGAGCGTGCCGGTCCCCGGCAAGCGGCTGCAAGGCCGGGTCATCCTGCAGGGAGAGCCGCCCAATCCGGCAGCCCGCCCGTCGGGCTGCGCCTTCCATCCGCGCTGCCCGCTGGCATCCGAGATCTGCCGCACCCGAACGCCCGAGCTGCGCCGCATCGAGACGGGGCGAACCGCGGCCTGCCATACGCTGACGGGCGACGGCGCCATGGCGGCTTGAGGAGACGCCGATGGTCCGCTTCGTTCTCACACGGCTGCTTCGGGCACTCATCACCATCGCCGCCGTGGTGACCTTCGCCTTCATCGTCTTGCGCATGTCCGGCGATCCCGCCCAGGTGATGCTGGGTCCCGACGTGCCGCAGGAGGCCGTCGAGGCGTTCCGCCATGCCTGGGGCCTCGACCGGCCGCTCTGGATACAGTACCTGGCCTACGTTAAATCCATCTTCACCGGCGATTTCGGCGTCTCGATGCGCGACAAGGCGCCGGCCATCGATCTGGTGCTGGAACGCGTGCCCGCCACGCTGCAGCTGACGATCCCGGCCCTGATCCTGAAGCTCCTGATCGGCGTTCCGGCCGGCGTCTACGCCGCCCTTCACCGCCAGAGCTTCGCCGACCGCGGGGTGATCCTGATGGCGATCCTCGGCTTCACGATTCCCTCCTTCGTCATGGGCCTGATCCTCATGCTGGTGTTCTCGGTGATGCTCGGCGTCCTTCCCTCGGGAGGACAGGACACCTGGATGCACGGCATCCTGCCAACGATCACGATGAGCATCGGCGGCATCGGCATTCTCGCCCGATTTTCCCGCTCGGCGATGATCGAGGTGATGGGACAGCCCTTCATCCGCACCGCCTCGGCCAAGGGCGTTAAATGGCACGACGTGGTCTGGGGGCATGCCCTGCCCAACGCGGCGATCCCGATCGTGACGATCGTCGGCTTTATGGTCGGCTCGCTGATCGCCGGCGCCGTCGTCGTGGAATCGATCTTCTCGTGGCCCGGGATCGGGCGCCTGCTGGTCGTCTCGGTCACCAATCGCGATCTTGCCGTCGTGCAGTGCATCCTGCTCATCATCGCCGCCGCGATGGTCGTGTCGAACCTCATCGTCGACCTTCTCTACGGCTGGCTCGACCCACGCCTGCGCGCCCGCCTCGCCCACTAGGAGCCCCGGAAAACCGCCATGTCCTCGGCCGACCTGACAGACACGCGACCAACGCCCCATCCGGCCTTCGCCTTCGTGGCGCGGCTCCGCCGACAGGTTCCGCTCTCCGTCGGGCTCGGTGTCCTGTGGCTTGCGGCGATGGTGCTGGTCGCCGCTTCCGCCGACCTCCTGCGCCCCTACGGCATCACGGTCATGGATCTGACGAGCCGGCTTGCGCCGCCCGGTTCGCCGGGGCACTGGCTCGGCACGGACGAGCTCGGCCGGGACGTGCTTTCCCGGCTGATCCAGTCGATCCGCGTCTCGCTCGTCATCGCCTTCGGCGCGACGATCATTTCCGCTGTCTTCGGAACGGCGCTCGGTTTCGCCGCCGCCCAGTTCCGCGGCGTGGTCGAGCATCTGGTGCTCGTGCTCGCCGATTTTCAGGCCGCACTGCCGTTCCTGATCATGTCGCTGGCGGTTCTCGCCTTCTTCGGATCCTCCATGACGCTGCTTGTGTGCCTGATGGGGTTTTACGGCTGGGAGCGATATGCGCGCATCGCCCGCGGCCTGGCGATCTCGGCAAGCGCACAGGGCTACGCGGCCTCCGTCGTCCAGCTCGGCGCGACACCCGCCCGGGTCTATTTCCGCCACATCCTGCCCAACGTCGCCTCCACGCTGATCGTGTCGATGACGCTGACCTTTCCCGAAATCATCCTGATGGAAAGCGGCCTTTCCTTCCTGGGCCTCGGCGTGCAGCCGCCCGAGACCAGCCTCGGCAACATGGTCGGCTTCGGGCGCGAATATCTGACGACCGCTCCCTGGATCATGCTGGCGCCGGCCGCCGTCATCATGCTGACGACGCTTTCCATCTCGCTCGTCGGCGACTGGCTGCGCGACAAGCTCGATCCAACGATTCGCTGAAGAGGATTTGAATGACCCTGATCACCGGCCATCGCGGCGCCCGCAATCTCTGGCCCGAGAATTCGCTTTCAGGCTTCCGCAACGCCCTCGCGCTCGGCGTCGATGCCATCGAGTTCGACGTGCATCTGACCGAGGCGGGCGAACTCGCCGTCATCCACGACCCGACGCTGGATCGCACGACGGAAGGGACCGGGCCCGTGCGGGCCCTGACGCCCGAGGCGCGGGCGAACACAAGGCTCAAGGGTACCGGGGAAGGCATCCCCACGCTTGCCGACGTGCTGTCCGTACTGGCGCCCGCCAAGGAGGTCCGCCTCCACGTCGAGGTCAAGCTCGACGAGACCGGAGTGCCCTATCCGAGCATCGTCGAACAGGTGGCGGGGGAGCTCGCCCGGTTCGGCGTCGAGGAGCGCTCCGTTCTGACCAGCTTCGACCTCTCGGTCCTGGGGGAATGCCGCCGCTGCGCGCCGCAAGTCGCGCGGCTGGTTTCCGTCAACGCCGAATGGGCGGAAAGGCAGGGCGGACTCGCCGCCTTTCTCGACCGCGTCGATACCCGCGTCAACCTGGTGGCGATCCACCACGAGCTGATGGAAGCGGAGTGGACGCTGGTCCGCCAAAAGCTGCCGCTCGAGAGATTGTGCGTGTGGACCGTCAACGACGAAGCGCTGATCCGCCATTGGCTGGCGCGCGGCATCGGCCACCTGACCTCGGACAATCCCGACCGCGCGCTCGCCCTGCGCGCACCTCGTGAACGCCGGCGGGCCGGCGGCCCCCGAAGCACCCACCCGGACAGATCCAATCGGAGACACGCCATGACCAACATCATCGCCACCGGCTTCAACGCGGGTTCTATCGACGGAGAGCTCTTCAGCCTGGAGGCCGAGTTGCGCCGGCTGGCGGACATCGGCGTCGATACGGTCGAACTCGGACTGACCAGCATCGATCTCATCAGCGGCGGCCGCGTGATCGAGGAGCGGGCGGAGAGGCTTCAGGCGCTCACCGCCCAGTTCCCTTTCCGCTATACCGTGCACGGGCTTGTCTCCTCCAATTTCATGGATCCGGCGACCGCGCGCTATCAGGTCGATGCGGCCAAGGCCCTGGTCGAGATCTGCGACAGGATCGACGCACGGGTCCTCGTCCAGCACGGCGGGCATCTGCGTGCCGATCAGATATTCGATCGCGCGGCGGCCGACCAGCGCGAGCGCGAGGCGCTCTTCGAGCTCGCCGAATTCGCCCGGCCCTACGGGATTCGCATCGCCTTGGAGAACATCTTCACCACCGAGCCCGGGCAATACCGCCAGACGCCGGCCGAGGTCGCGGCGACGGTGAAGGCCGTCGACCACCCCAATCTCGTGGCGCTGATCGATTTCAGCCACGCCTATATCGAATCCACCTATCGCGGGCTCGACTTCCGCGATCAGCTGCGCGCCATGGCGCCGGTCGCCGGTCACCTGCACGTCCACGATTCCTTCGGCCGCCCGATCGGCTTCTACAAGCCGCACCATCTTCAGGAGGCGACCGCGCTGGGTCTCGGCGATCTGCACATGCCACTCGGCTGGGGAGACATCGACTGGGAAGACATCTTCGGCGAGCTGGAATTCCTGCCCGGCACGGTGTTGATGATGGAGATCATCACCCGCTACCGCAGCGAGCAGCCGGCCTGCCTCGAACGCGCGAAGCGGCTGATGACGCTGAACGAGAGGCGAGGCGCTGTCGCGGCTGAATGAGATGACAGGGATATTTTGGCCTGACAACCTTCAGGAGTCGTGCGGCTTCTCTAGACGAACGTTCCGGACATCTTCCGGCTAGTCGGCGAATATGCTGATTTCCGCCTGCCCTCCTTCGCTCTGGCAGGCGCGGTACATTCCCCGCGTGTTGAACGTCAGCACAGGGCGGCCGGTGCGCCCGAGCGCGATGACCCCGCCGCTGCCGCCGATTTCCGGCAGTTCGAGAACCTTGCGACGGACCGCCTCGACAAGATCGAGGCCCTGATACTCGACCATAGCGGCGATATCGCGCGCCACGGTGAGACGGATGAACATTTCGCCATGCCCGGTCGCGGAGACGGCGCAGGTCCTGTTATCGGCATAGGTGCCGGCCCCGATTATCGGCGTGTCGCCGACGCGGCCCGGATGCTTGTTGGTCATGCCGCCGGTCGAGGTGGCGGCGGCGAGATTGCCGGCGCTGTCGCGCGCCACGGCACCGACGGTGCCGTACTTGCCGTCATTGTGGTCCAGCGTGACCATCGCGGCCTCGCGTGCGTCTTCCAGTTGCTTGCGGCGATGATCGGTGATGAACCATTCGGGATCGACCGTCTCGGCGCTCACCCGCCGCGCAAAGGCTTCCGCGCCCTGCCATGCCAGAACGGCATGGTCGCTCTCTTCCATGACCTTCCGGGCCAGGCATACGGGATTGCGAACCGTCCTGAGGCCGATCACGGCGCCCGCCTCGCGCGCGCGGCCGTCCATGATCGCCGCGTCCATTTCGATGGTTGCCTGCGAGGTCAGCACGGAGCCCCGGCCGGCATTGAAGAGGGGGTTGTCTTCGAGCGCGACGACCACGCGTTCAACCGCCTCGACCGCGCTGCCGCCATCCTTGAGCACCGTCCTGCCGCATATAAGGGCGTGGCCGAGACCTTCGCGGAAGGACGCTTCACCCGCCGCCGACAGCTTCTCGCGCAGGATCGTTCCCGCGCCGCCATGCAGCGCCAGCGCCCACCGGGCCTTCTGTTCCATCTCTTTTTCCTTGTCTGTCTCGCGGAGCCGATCCGCTGGCGATCATTCGCGCGGACACCGCTCCCACACGCGCATTTTGTCGCGGGCGAAGCTCCGCGGAAAGCGTTTGGATGAGGCAGGCCGGCACGAATTGTCGGTGCCCATTGTCCCGATCCCGGCGCGTTGGGCCAATGCCGAGTCGCTCTCGGTCATGTCACCCATGCATCGAACGCTTCTGTTTCCCGACCAGATACGCGCGGAATGAAGGCAAGCGGCTGCCGTCGTAGGCCGGCATCGGCGTTGCATGCCAAAGCGCATTGAGAATCGCCTCTTCCGTCGCCTCCACCGCCGCCTTGAAGAAGGCGTTCATTTGGCTTTCGCAAAGGCGCGAGGCCGGATAGGTGTCGGCGCTGCCGCGCTCGAAGATATTCGCGGTGGAGAACGCCAGCGCTATATCGCCGCTCTGGTGGCCGAGATGACTGCCGAGACGCCCGAGGGCGGCACCGCTCCTGCGGGAGAGGCGGCCGAGCTGCCGCGAGTCCATCGGCGCATCCGTTGCCATGACGATGATGATCGAACCCTTATCCTCGTCACCGGCATCGGCGCGGGCCCACTCGGCAACGGGCCGCCCGAAGACCCGCAAGTCCGCCTGCTGTCCGAAGTTGGAAAGGACCAGCACCCCGACCGTGTAGCGGTTGTCGGCCAAGGCGACCTGCCGCGAGGAGGAGCCGACGCCGCCGGCAAAGCCGAAGGTCTTCATGCCGCTGCCCGCACCCACCGTTCCCTGGTCGAGCAAGGTGCCGGCATTGGCGATCGCGGCTTCGGCGGTCGCCTCGCTCACGCGCAGCGCCTGGATGTCGTTTACCTGCCCGTCGTTGCATTCCAGCACGAGGGGATTGACCGTCGCGCTGCACCGGCCAATGTTCGGGTTCTGCGCGATGGCGCGCTTGATCAGCGCCGTCGCACAGGCCGGCACGGCGAATGTGTTGGTCAAGAGAACCGGTGTCTCGATCTCGCCGAGCTCCATGAGCTGCACCAGCCCAATGCTCTTCCCGAACCCGTTGAGGATCGAAGCCGCGGCCGGCACCGGCCGCCGATAGAGGTCGCCCGCATGGGGCAAAACCGCAGTCACCCCGGTACAGGATCCGCTTTCGTGAATGGATTCGTGCCCGACGAGAACGCCATCGATGTCGCAAATCGTATTTGCCGGGCCGGTCGGCAGCTGCCACCAGCCGTTGTGGGGTATCGTATTTCTCATGTCTACTCAGTGATCGTCGAGTTTCGGATCGAGCGCGTCGCGCAACCCATCACCCAGTATGTTGAAGCAAAGCACGGTGAGGAAAATGGCAAGGCCCGGAAAAAAGGTCAGGTGCCATTCTCCGGCCAGCATGTATTCGCGCCCCGTCGAAAGCATCGCCCCCCATTCCGCGACGGAAGGCTCCACGCCGAGCCCTATGAAGGACAGGCTGGTGGCCGTCAGGATGGACGTCCCGATCCGCATGGTGAAGTAGACGATCACCGCGCCGAGCACCCCGGGCAGGATGTGGCGGAACATGATGACGAAATCCGACGCCCCGGCGGCACGAGCCGCTTCCACATAGGTCGCCTCCTTGAGCCCCAGGGTGCCGGAGCGTACGATGCGCGCGAAGGCGGGCACGCTGAAGACGGCGACGGCGATGATGACGTTGGTGAGGCCGGCGCCGAGGATGGCGACGATGCCGATGGCGAGCAGGATACCGGGAAAGGCAAACAGGACGTCGGCGATGCGCATCACGATCGAATCGAGCCAGCCGCCGAAATAGCCCGCCAGAAGCCCGGCAACGACGCCGATGACGGCGCCGATCGTCACCGAGACGAAGCCAATGAACATGGACAGTTTTGCGCCGTTCAGGATGCGGGCGAAGATGTCGCGGCCGAACTCGTCCGTTCCCGCCCAGTGGAGGGCCGAGGGGGCGCTCAGCGTGTTCTTGTAGTCGAACTCGTCGGGACCGAAGGGAAGAATCCAGGGTGCGGCGAGTGCCGCCACAAGCATGACGAGAAGAAAGATGCCGGCGGCAAGCGCGCCGGGGCGCGCGGTAAGGCGGCGGCGGAATTCGCCGAACGGCGAACGTACGGTCAGTTCCGTCTCGGAGGCGACAGCCGGTGCATCGGAAACGAGAGACATACGTGCGGTTCCTATTTGTACCGGATGGCGGGGTTGATGAACCCGTAGAGCATGTCCACCGCCAGGTTGATGAGAAGGAACTGAAGGGAGAACAGCATGATCTCCGCCTGCACCACCGCGTAGTCGCGGAAGTTGATGGCATCGAGCAGCAGTGAGCCGAGACCGGGCCAGCGGAATACCTTTTCCACCACGATCGAGCCGCCGAGCAGGAATCCGAACTGGAGACCGGCCATGGTGACGACCGGAATCAGCGCATTCCGCAAGGCATGCTTCCAGATCACGACACGCTCGCGCAGGCCCTTTGCGCGGGCGGTGCGGATGAAGTCTTCACGCGCGACGTCGATCACGGCCGAACGCGTGAAGCGCGCCATGATCGCGGCAACGCCCGCGCCGAGTGTGATGGAGGGGAGGATGAGGTCCGACGGCTCGTCGAAGCCGCTGGTGCCGAGCCAGCCGAGATGAACGGAAAAAAACTGCATCAGGAGCAGGCCGAGCCAGAAATTGGGCATCGAGATGCCGGAGACGGCGAGGAACATGCCGGCATGGTCGCCCGCGCTGCCGCGACGCACCGCCGAGACCACGCCTGCGACCAGCCCGAAGAGCACCGACCATGCAAGCGCGCAGACCGACAGCCAGAAGGTGGGCATAAAGGCGCGCGCGATCATCGTGGACACGGGTTCGCCCGTGCGCAGCGAGGTGCCCAGATTGCCGCTCGCGAGGTTCTTTAAGAAATCCACATATTGCGCAAACAGCGGCCGATCCAGGTTCAGCGCCTGACGAATGGCCTCCACTTCCTCCTGCGTGGCGGATTCGCCGGCAAGCAGCCGCGCGGGGTCGCCCGGCAGGGCGTGGATGAACAGGAAGACGAAGACCGAGATCAGGAAGAGAACCGGCACGAGTGCCGCCAGCCTGCGCAAGAAATACTGCAACATGGGCTTTCATCCGGTGGTGACCCGGCACAAAGGTGCCGGGCCATGGGAAGTCGGGTTTATTCGTATGCGGCGTGGGTGAACTGCATCGTTCCGTCCGGCATCTGGAAGACACCCGACAGCCCCTTCTTCCGCGCCGCCATCTTGTTCTCGATGGCGAGCCAGACGACCGGCGCGTCCTTCCAGATCTGCTCCTGCGCGACCGAGTAGGCCTCACGGCGCTTTTCGGGATCGGCCGTGTTCAGTGCCGCCTGGATCGCCTCGTCGACCGCGTCGTTGGAATAGAAGGCCATGTTGTAGATCTTCGGGATCCAGCCTTCCGTCGCGTAGACAGGACGCAGATGCCAGTCGGCGTCACCGGTGGATGGCGACCAGCCGCCGAGCAGCATGTCGAACTCGGCCTTTTCCGGCACCATGGAGGAGAAGACCTTTTCCGAGCGCGTTGCCCCTTCCATGGGCACGATGTCGGCGCGCACGTTGATCTGTGAGAGCTGCTGCTGCAGGAACTGCAGCATGCGCACGCCGGTGGAGTTGTTCACGCCCCAGATGGTGATGTCGAAGCCGTCTTCGTAGCCGGCTTCCTTCATCAACCGCCGCGCCTCCTCGATATCCGTCTCGAGCGGCCCCTGGTTTTCATAAAAGCGCGTGTCCGGGGCGATCGGCGAGTCCGGCACGACGCCATGGCCGGAATAGACGACATCCACGAAGGCCTGCTGGTCAACGGCGAGGTTGAAGGCGCGACGCACCCGCTCGTCCTTGAAATGGTCCTTGAGCATGTTCATGGACGCGGTCCAGACCGTGATGCCGGGCACTTCGAGCACCTCGTAGCCGCCGCTCGATTCCACCGAGTCGGCCAGTTCGGCCGGCAGGATGTGGATGAACTGGACCTCGTCGGACAAAAGCATCGAGACGCGGGTGGAGCTTTCCGTGACAGGGTAGAAGGTCACCTTGTCGACCTTCGGCCATTCGCTGTCCCAGTAGTCCTCGTTCTTTTCCAGAACCAGGCGTTCGCCCGGAATCCACTCCTTGAACTTGAAGGGGCCGGTGCCGACGGGGTGCTTCTCGACATCCTTGCCGAACTCCTCGAGCGCCTTCGGGCTGTGAATCACCACGGAAGGGTGAGCCACCGTGTTGATCATCGCGCCGAAGGGCTCCTTCAGCTTGAGAACCACCGTGTAGTCGTCCGGCGTCTCGACCTTGTCGACCACCTTGAAAAGGCTGTTCTTGGCGAGGTTCCGGGACTGGTCCGCCAGACGGTCGAAATTGGCCTTCACGGCCGCCGCGTTGAAATCCGTCCCGTCGTGAAACTTCACCCCTTCGCGCAGCTTGAAGGTGAAGGTCTTCGCATCGTCGCTGCCTTCCCAGCTGGTGGCGAGCTGCGGCACCAGCTTCATGTTCTTGTCGAAGCCGATGAGCCGCTCGAGCACGCCGCTGGCGGCCGAGTAGTCCACATTGTAGTTGGAGTTGTGCGGATCCATCTTCTGGAAGATCTGGTCCATGGCGATCGACAGATCGGCGGCCACGGCCGGTATGGACAGCATGGTTCCGGCAAAGAGTGCGGCGCTGAACGCGGCGCGTTTGAAGAACTTCATGTCATTATCCCCTCGGTTTGCTGCGATTGTTGCCTTTTGCCCGCTTCACGCGGCGCGGTCTGCCGGCGGCTCGTCGGCCTCGGGCCGGCGTGCGATGTAGTGGCCGGCGGCCACCTCGATCATCTCGTTGATCGCCGGCGGGCGGCCGACCGGATGCACCGGGCTCGGCACCTCGCCCGTTATCGGCATGCGGTTCCGCTCGCGCATCGTCGGATCCGGTACCGGAGCGGCGGCCATGAGGCGCTGCGTATAGGGATGGCGCGGATCCTCGAAGACGGCCCGGCGCGGGCCCGTTTCCACGATCTGGCCGAGATACATCACCGCCACCCGATGGCTGATGCGTTCGACTACCGCCATGTCGTGGGATATGAAGATGTAGGCGAGGCCGAAACGCCTCTGCAGGTCCATGAGGAGATTGATCACCTGCGCCTGCACCGAGACGTCGAGCGCCGAAACCGCTTCGTCGGCGATGACCAGCTTCGGGTCGGTGCCGAGCGCCCGTGCAATGGCGATGCGCTGGCGCTGGCCGCCCGAAAATGCGTGCGGGTACCGGCTTGCATGCTCCGCCTTCAGTCCCACCTGCTCGAGCAGCCATACCGACTTGTCGAAAGCGCTTCGCTTGTTCTCCATCCCGTGGAGCAGCATCGGCTCGGATATGGAATAGCCCACCGTCAGCCGCGGGTTGAGTGACGCGTAGGGGTCCTGGAACACGAACTGGATTTTCCGCCGCAGCTTCTGCAGGTCCTGCCGGGACAGCTTCGTCAGGTCTTCGCCGTCGAATTCCAGTTTCGCCGCCTGCGCCTCGACGAGACGAAGGATGGAGCGCCCGGTGGTGGATTTGCCGCAGCCCGATTCCCCCACCAGCCCCAGCGTTTCACCGGGCCAGATGTCGAGGTCGAGATGCTCCACCGCATGCACCCGTTTCCTCACCCGGCCGAACAGCCCCTCGCCTATGTCGAAGCGCGTTGTGAGACCGCGCACGGAAAGGAGCGGCTCCGCGGCATAGTCGATCGGTCTGGCCGGTGCCTCCGCCCTCGCCGCCGGCGCTTCGTTCTCGCCCGGCACCGGAAAGGGGGTCGGATCGTCCGTGCCCTTCATCGCGCCCAGATGCGGAACGGCCTTGAGGAGAGAACGCGTATAGGCGTGTTTCGGCGCGTGGAAGATGGTCTCGACGTCCCCTTCCTCCACTTTCTCGCCGCGAAACATCACCACCACCCTGTCCGCCATTTCGGCGACCACGCCCATGTCGTGGGTGATGAAAAGGACCGACATATCCTGCTGGTCCTGCAGTTCGCGGATCAGTCGAAGGATCTGCGCCTGGATGGTGACGTCGAGTGCGGTCGTGGGCTCGTCGGCGATCAGGAGCTGCGGCCTGCAGGAAAGCGCGATCGCGATCATCACCCGCTGGCGCATGCCGCCGGAAAGCTGGTGCGGATGGCGTTTCATGACCTGGGCCGCATCGGGGATGCGCACGCGGTTCAGCGTATCGAGCGCAATGGCGGCGGCCTCCGGACGGCTCTTCTTCTGGTGCGTGACGATCGCCTCGATGATCTGGTCGCCGATCGTGAAGACCGGGTTGAGGGAGGTCATCGGCTCCTGGAAGATCATGGCCATTTCGTTGCCGCGCATCAGCCGCGCCTGCTCGGGGTCCAGGCGACTCATGTCGACGATGCCGCCGTCGCGTTTCCTGAAGGCGATGGTGCCGTCCGTAATCCTGCCGCCGCCGAATTCCACCAGGCGCATGACCGAAAGGGCACTGACGGACTTGCCGGAGCCGGATTCGCCGACGACCGCGACCGTCTCGCCGCGCTTCACATCGAGGTCGAGCCCGCGAACCGCCTGCAGCGGGGATTCGCCATGGCCGAAACATACATTGAGGTTCCTGATTTCGAGCAGATGCTCTGCGTCCATCCGGTCGGTCCTTTCCCCTTCTGGGCGATTCACGGCATGTGCCTTGCCGCAACCTGCCGCGCTCGTGCCGGCGCGTTGACTTGCGAGTGAAGCGGTCCGGGTGCGCCCTGGCCAACGCCGTTTCGGTATAAACTATGCCGTATATGCATAGATTGCCGCTTGTCCTGCCCGGGAAAGCATGGTCGTCTCGCCGCCATGGATACGAAGTGGCTGGAAGATTTCCTGGCGCTCGCGCAGACGCGAAATTTCTCGCGGGCCTCCGAGGAGCGCAACGTGACGCAGCCGGCCTTCAGCCGCCGTATCAGGGCGCTGGAAAGCTGGCTGGGCGTTTCGCTCTTCGACAGGCGCACCTATCCCGTGACGTTGACGACGGAAGGGCGCGCCTTCCGCGAAACCGCCGAGAACATCGTTGCGACGCTCTATGCCGATCGTGCACAGTTTCAGGAACGCCTGCATGTCAACCGGCCGGATCTGAGGATCGCCGCGGCGACGACGCTCAATCTCAATTTCATTCCCGATTGGCTGCACGGGCTGGAGGGAGAGACGGGCCATCTGACCACCCACATCTTCACGCAGAACTTCCACGACATGTTCCACGATCTCGCGGAAGGCGAGATCGACCTCGTCCTGCAATATGCGCACGCGGATGTGCCGCTGCTGTTCGAGGCGTCGCGCTTCGACACGAGAGTGCTTGCCTGCGAGCCGATGATTCTCGTCTCCCCTGCCGACGAGTGCGGCCAGCCCCTGCACGACCCTTCGCGCGCCGGCTGCGATATGGCGCTTCCCTATATGGGCTATTCGCCGGACGGCTATTTCGCGGAGGTGGAGAAGCTCCTTTTCGCCCGCCGGCAGAAGGACGGACCGATGATGCGGCGTCTCGGCGAAAGCCCCACCTCGGAAGTGCTCAAGCGGATGGCCGTTCGATACGGTGCGCTGACGCTGCTGCCCGAAAGCTGCGCGCGCGATGTCCTTCAACGCGGCGAAATGCTGTGCGTGGGCGGGCCGGATTGGCAGGTGCAACTCGAAATAAGACTCTATCGCTCGCGCGATTCCCGGCGTGCCGCCGTGCGCAAGCTGTGGGCGGCACTCGACCGTCCGGCGCGAGGGGAACCGCAGTATCCTGCATATGAGGAAACACAGGCGTGAACATCTTCATTTCGGTGGACATCGAGGGCGTGGCCGGCGTCAGCGAACCCATTCAGGGACAGCGCGGCAGTGCGGAATATGAAATCGCACGCAGATTGATGACAGAGGAGGCCAATGCCGCAATACGCGGCGCGTTTGCCGCAGGTGCGCGCGAAGTCACGGTCGCCGACTCGCACGGTCCGATGCGCAACATGATCGCCGATGCGCTCGACCCGCGTGCGATGCTCGTTTCCGGTAAGCCGCGTCCGCTTTCGATGATCCAGGGTATCCACGAAGGCCATGACGGCGCGGTGCTGATCGGCTATCACGCCGCCGCGGGAAACCGCGGCGTGCTCGCCCATACGATCAGCGGGTTGGCGTTCGCCCGCATCGAAATGAACGGTGTTCCGGTGGGCGAGCCGACCCTCTTTGCCGGACATGCCGCCGAGATCGGTGTGCCGCTTCTGGCGGTCAGCGGAGACGACCGGCTGGGCGAGGAGATCAGGGCGCAGTTCCCGAGTGCCCGCGTGATCGAAACCAAGACGGCCCTTGGCGCACAGGCGAGCCGAAGCCTTTCTCCGCACGCCTCCCGCGATCTGATCGAGACGGAAGTCCGTACAGCCGTCGAAGGCGCTGCGGGGCAGAGGCCGCACGCACCGTGCCGGCCCCCGCTCGAGGTCGTGGTGACCTTCAACAGGCAAGTCTTCGCCGACGCTGCCTGCCTCGTGCCCGAGATCTCGCGCAGGGGCGCGACGGACGTCGTCTTCACGGCAGGAAGTCACGCCGATGCGATCGGCATCCTTGCCGCCTTTTCGATCCTCGCGCAGGGGCTTTCCTGAGGGCTGCCGCCGGCGTGATTCGATCCACTGCCCCCTGTCGAGGGCGGTCGCCGCGGTCCTTCCCGGCCGTTCGCGAAGACGAAAACGCCCCATCTCATTCCGACCGATCGGACAGCGGGTGCTTGCAACGCGCCGTTTCGTGACTACTTCGAATAATGCCTGCCCGTTCTGCCCGGTGCCTGAAACCCGATGTTCCACTATTTCAAATGGGCCTTCATCTTCACGGCAGCCGGCCTCGTGCTGGCCATCCTGATCGGCTGGCAGGCGACGGAGACCGTCTCCGGCACATTGTCGATCTTCTTCATCTGTGCGGTGCTGGCGGTGCTGGAGATCTCGCTCTCCTTCGACAACGCCATCGTCAACGCCAACCGGCTCAAGGCAATGACGCCGGTCTGGCAGCGGCGGTTCCTCACCTGGGGCATCCTGATCGCCGTTTTCGGGATGCGCATCATCTTCCCGCTGGTCATCGTCGCCGTCGCCGCGTGGATCGGCCCCTTTGCCGCGCTGAAGCTGGCCGTTGCCGAGCCGCGGCTCTACGCCGAGATCATGCGCGAGGCGCATCTGGGGATCGCCGCCTTCGGCGGCACCTTCCTCATGATGGTGGGCCTCAGTTATTTCTTCGACGAGCACAAGGAAATCCACTGGGTCCGCGCCGTCGAAGAACGCATTTCGCGCGTGGCGAGCATACGCGGCGTCGAGATCGCCTTCGTCCTGGTGCTGATGCTCACCTTCACCGCCCTGCTGGAGGAAGAGAAAAAGCTGACCTTCCTCCTGTCCGCCATCTATGGTCTCCTGACCTTCATCGGCGTCGACATTCTCAGCAACGTGCTGGACCGGACGAAGGACGCGTTCGCCGGCGCGGCCAAGGGCGGACTGGGCGCGTTCCTCTATCTCGAGGTTCTGGACGCCTCCTTCTCCTTCGACGGGGTGATCGGCGCGTTCGCGCTGAGCCAGAACCTGTTCGTCATCGCCATCGGGCTGGGGATCGGCGCCTTCTATGTGCGCTCCATGACCATCATGCTGGTCGAGAAAGGCACGCTCACGCACTACCGCTACCTCGAGCACGGCGCATTCTACGCCATTCTCGCCCTGTCGGTGGTCATGTACGTGCAGGCGCTCGTGCATGTGCCGGAGGTCATCACCGGGCTCGGCGGGGCCGCGCTCATCGGCCTCGCCTTCTGGTCCTCCGTGCGCTTCAACCGGCGGCACGGGCAGGCGGAGGATGCCCGTCCCGAATCGGTGCTCGGCTACTCCTCCGACAGGTAACGGCTCGCCAGATAGGCGGCCTTGGCGGGTATCGCCAGATAATCCTTCACCAGCTCCTGGCGTTCGGGCGTGAAGTGGTCCTCCCCGTGCAGCATGTTGACGGTGCCGACGAGCGAATCGCCGATCACCACCGGCAGGTTGATCACCGATCCGCAGCCCAACGCACCGATCTGCGCATAATCCCTGAAGATCGGCACGAGGTCCGCCAGCTTGTTGGCGACGAACATCTGCCGGTGCTTGTGCACCTGCTCGTACCAGCGGTTATCGCGAAAGGGCCGCGTCTCGGTGACCGGGTAGCGCTCGGGATCGCTCGTATAGGTGCGGCGCGCCACTCCGCTTTCCGATTCCACGGTGAGAAAGGTGAAGAGCTTGACCCCCACCAGCGTCTGCGCGAGCGCGTGAAGCGCGTCGAACGGCGCCTGCGGCTCCCTGGCGAGCGAAAGCGCATGATCGAAAGCCGCCAGCGGACGGTTCACCTGTGTCATCAAAGCTCCTGTTTCATGCATTCGAACTGCCGCCGAAGGCAAGGCTCAGGCGACGGACGACACGCATCCGCCCCTTTGGGCCACGAGTGCAAGGGAAGGGCCGGCGGCCTTCCGTCCAGCCACACCGCATGCCGCCCTGCCGCGGTCATGGCTGCTCCCTTCCATCGGGGAAGAGGCGCGCGGCAGACGAATGGAAGCATGGGAACTGGGTGGCAATACCCGTCAGACAAGGCCCGCTGGGATCTCCTGTTGCGCAAGCGTGTGTGGGATCGTATCGCCCGACCCCGCCCGGGACTGGTTTCAACCACACCGCCTATCCCAACTCCATTAAAAAAATTTTTCTGCAGAAGGATTATTCGGAAAAGCGATATCGCGCGCCGCGCCTGCGCGGTCGAACTATCCGCGCTGTTGCAGATGCCCGGCAGGTCTGCGCGAAAACCGGGAGCCGGGTTGAATGCCTCCCTGTCCTTTCCCATCATCGGGTCATGGAAATCGACGCCAGAATCCGCCGCACGGTCGGGGACATCATCGCCGCCCGCAACGGCATGCCGCCGAAAGACCTGAATCTCGAGCGCAACAGCCGCAGCAGCTTCGGCGGAGCCGAAGCGGCGGGCCTTGCCGTCGTCACCGCCCGGTACCGCAACAGGCTCGACCGGCCCGAGATGCGGCGCATGGTCGTCAAGCGGCTCGTGGGCCGACCGGCGCGCGAGGCCGCCGTCTATGAGCGTCTCGTGGCAATCCATGTGCCCGGCATGGCGCCCGAGCTTCTGGCCGTTGAGAATGACGGGCCGGACTCGGCCATCATCTTCATGGAAGCGGTGCGCCGGGTGAACGCCTGGCCGTGGGCGGATGCGTCCAACACGGCCGAAATGCTGACGCGCCTCGGCCGGTTCCATCGCTCGCTCGATAAAAAGGACGTGGCCCTGCCGGAATGGGACTACGAAGCCGAGCTTGCGGCCATGGCCGAGGCCACCGTCTCGGCGCTCGACCAGTGTCGCGGCCATCCCGAACTCGGTGTCCTGACACGGCATATGGGACGGCTCGAGCGGCTGCAGGCGGCCCTGCCCGGGCTGAGGCGGCAGTTGCTTTCGGAAGAGCCCTTCGGCTGCCGCCCGATCCATGGCGACCTGCACCCCGGCAATGCCCTGGTGCGGCGGCGGGACGGCACACATCAGCCCGTCCTCATCGACTGGGGGCGGGCACGTGTCGGCTCTCCGCTCGAAGACGTCAGTTCGTGGCTTCAATGCCTGCGTTTCTGGGATGCGGGCGCGCAGCGCGTCCACGACAGGCTCTTTCACGATTATCTTTCGGCCTTCGGCATGCCGCGACGGCTGACCGACGACATCCGCGCCGCCTACTGGATCGCCGGCGCCTCGAACACGCTCGCCGGCGCCCTGCTCTACAACCTCTCCATTGCCCTCGACCCAGGGCAGGGCAAGGCCCGCCGCGAAACCGCCTTCAATGTCGCCCGCGACTGGCTGCGCATCGTGCGCCGGGCGCACGCCTGGACGATGTAAGCGGCGGTTTGCCGGGACCGCTTCGGCAACTGAAACGTTCAGACATGGATCCTCGGGCTTGACCCGAGGATCCATGTCTGAACGTCGCCGTGCCCACCGGCGGTCATTGTTACATCCTCTAATCAGCGAAGATCATCCCACGTACCTGCCTGCTGTAATCACCGCCCCTGCTGCACTGCAGCAACGAATTCGATTGACTTTCCACAGCAGTTTGTGAGTATTTGCCCATGAGCATAGCAATTGCTCAATGAGCGATCCCACGGGAGGAATTCATGACACTCAAGCCCCTGCTCCTCGGAGCAAGCTCCCTCTTTGCCCTCGGGCTTGCCGCCCATGCGGAGACCCTGACCATCGCCACGGTCAACAATGGCGACATGATCCGCATGCAGAAGCTGACGGACGACTTCACGGCCAACAACCCGGACATCGATCTGGAGTGGGTCACGCTGGAAGAGAACGTGTTGCGCCAGCGCGTCACCACCGACATCGCCACCAAGGGCGGCCAGTACGACATCATGACCATCGGTGCATACGAGGCCCCGATCTGGGCCAAGCAAGGCTGGCTTGCTCCCCTCGACGGCCTCGGCGAAGACTACGACGTCGACGACCTGCTGCCGGCCGTGCGAGAGGCGCTGTCGGTGGACGGCACGCTCTATGCTGCGCCCTTCTACGGGGAGAGCGCCATGATCATGTACCGCACCGACCTGTTCGAGGAAGCCGGGCTCGAAATGCCTGCATCGCCCACCTGGAACTTCATAGCGGATGCGGCACGCCAGGTCACCGACAAGGAGAACGAGATCTACGGCATCTGCTTGCGCGGAAAGGCCGGCTGGGGCGAGAACATGGCATTCATCACAGCTCTGGCAAATTCCATGGGCGCGCGCTGGTTCGACATGGAATGGCGGCCGCAGTTCGACAGCGAGGAGTGGAAGAACGCCGCGCAATTCTATGTCGACCTGATGAACGACGCCGGCCCGCCCGGAGCCTCCTCCAACGGCTTCAACGAAAACCTGGCCCTGTTCCAGTCCGGCAAGTGCGGCATGTGGATCGACGCAACGGTCGCCGCCTCATTCGTGACCAATCCCGACGAGTCCACGGTCGCCGACAACGTCGGCTTCGCCCAGTTTCCGACCTACCAGGACCTCGACAATCACGGCAATTGGCTCTGGGTATGGTCGCTGGCCATCCCCGCCAGCTCGGAAAAAACCGAGGCGGCCAAGAACTTCATCGCCTGGGCGACGTCCAAGGAATACACCGAACTCGTAGCCTCGGAGGAAGGCTGGGCGAACGTGCCGCCGGGAACGCGTACCTCTCTCTATGAGAACGAAAACTATCTCGAGGCGGCGCCATTTGCCGACGAGACACTTGACGCGATGCAAGCCGCCGACACGACCAACTCCTCGGTCCAGGAAGTGCCCTATTCCGGCGGGCAGTTCGTGGCGATCCCCGAGTTCCAGGGCATCGGCACGGCGGTCGGCCAGCAGTTCTCGGCCGCACTCGCCGGCCAGGTGCCGGTCGACCAGGCGCTCCAGAGTGCCCAGCAGCTCACCGAACGTGAGATGATGAAGAGCGGCTACATCAAGTAGGCGTTCCTCCTCCCTGGGCCGCCTCGGGTAGCGCGGAGGCGGCCCTTTTTTCCTTCGGCGGAGAGAACCGATGGCCACGACGCACACCCGCTCGACCGCGCGCCTGATGATGGCGCCCGCCGTCGTGCTCCTGCTTTTGTGGATGATCGTGCCGCTCGGCATGACCATCTGGTTCTCCTTCCTGCGCTACAACCTCCTCATGCCGGGCATGGAGGAGTGGGCGGGTTTTTCCAACTACTACTACTTTCTCACCGATCCGGCCTTCGGCACGGCGCTGATCAACACGCTGCTCCTCGTCGGCGGCGTTCTCCTGATCTCGGTGGGCGGCGGCATCGCGCTGGCGCTGCTGCTCGACCAGCCCTTCTTCGGCCAGGGCATTGTGCGCCTGCTCGTCATCGCGCCGTTCTTCGTCATGCCCACCGTTTCGGCGCTGGTGTGGAAGAACATGTTCATGAACCCGGTTTACGGGCTCTTCGCCTGGATCGCCAAGTTCTTCGGCCTCCAGCCCATCGACTGGCTCGCCGAGGTGCCGCTGCTCTCCATCATCCTCATCGTCTCCTGGGGATGGCTGCCGTTTGCGACCCTGATCCTGCTGACCGCCCTGCAGTCGTTGAACGAAGAGCAGAGGGAGGCGGCCGAGATGGACGGTGCCGGCCCGGTCTCGCGCTTCATCTATATCGTCTTGCCGCACATGGCCCGCGCCATCACGGTGGTGATCCTGATCGAAACCATCTTCCTGCTGTCGGTCTTCGCCGAAATCCTGGTGACGACGAACGGCGGGCCGGGGCTGCAAAGCACCAACCTCACCTATCTCGTCTACGTGCAGGCGCTTCTCCAGTTCGATGTCGGCGGGGCGTCGGCGGGCGGTATCGTCGCCGTCATCCTCGCCAACATCGTCGCCATCTTCCTGATGCGCATCGTCGGCAAGAACCTGGACGCGTGAGGAGAAGACCGATGGCACGCGCAATCTCCACCCGCCGGAAATGGACCATCACCCTCATCGCATGGGTGATCGGGCTCGCCCTGTTCTTCCCGATCCTGTGGACCGTCCTGACGAGCTTCAAGACCGAGGGCGAGGCGATCGCCTCTCCACCCTCCCTCGTCTTCTTCGACTGGACGCTTCAGAACTATTTCGAGGTGCAGGACCGCTCGAACTATTTCAAATATGTCGGCAATTCGATCGTGCTCTCGCTCGGCTCCACGCTCCTCGGCCTCCTGATCGCCATTCCCGCCGCCTGGGCGATGGCCTTCTCGCCGACCAGGCGCACCAAGGACGTGCTTTTGTGGATGCTGTCGACCAAGATGCTGCCGCCCGTCGGCGTGCTGGTGCCGATCTACCTCATCTTCCGCGATGCCGGGCTGCTCGACAGCCGCATCGGGCTCGTGATCGTGCTCACCATGATCAATCTGCCGATCATCGTGTGGATGCTCTACACCTATTTCCGCGAGATCCCCGGCGAGATCCTGGAGGCCGCACGCATGGACGGCGCCTCGCTCGGCAAGGAGATCATCTACGTGCTGACACCGATGGCGCTGCCCGGCATCGCCTCCACCATGCTGCTCAACATCATCCTGGCCTGGAACGAGGCCTTCTGGACGCTCAACCTCACCGCATCGAACGCCGCGCCGCTGACAGCCTTCATCGCCGCCTACTCGAGCCCCGAGGGGCTGTTCTGGGCCAAGCTGTCGGCGGCCTCGACGCTCGCCATCGCACCGATACTCATCATGGGCTGGTTCTCACAGCGCCAGCTCATCCGCGGGCTGACCTTCGGCGCGGTGAAATAAGGCTGGGAAATAAAATGGGAAAGATTACGCTTGAAAAGGTCTCGAAATCCTTCGGCCAGACCGCGGTGATCCCCGAGATCGATCTCGAGATCGAGGACGGCGAGTTCGCGGTTTTCGTCGGCCCGTCGGGCTGCGGGAAATCGACGCTCCTGCGCCTCATCGCCGGGTTGGAAGACACGACCCGGGGCAAGATCCTGATCGACGGCGAGGACGTGACCGGTGCGGCGCCGGCCAGGCGCGGCCTGTCCATGGTGTTCCAGTCCTACGCGCTCTATCCGCACATGACGGTGCGCCAGAACATCGCCTTCCCGCTCAAGATGGCCGGCGAAGAGAAGCCGGCGATCGCCCGCAAGGTGGAGGAGGCCGCCCGGATCCTCAACCTGACGGATTATCTGGACCGGCGCCCCGGCCAGCTCTCCGGCGGCCAGCGCCAGCGCGTGGCCATGGGCCGCGCCATCGTGCGCAACCCCAAGGTCTTCCTCTTCGACGAGCCGCTGTCCAACCTCGACGCCGCGCTGCGCGGCACCATGCGGCTGGAGATCAGCGAGCTGCACCAGAAGCTGAAGACCACCATGGTCTACGTCACCCACGACCAGGTCGAGGCGATGACCATGGCCGACAAGATCGTCGTGCTGCAGGCCGGCCGTGTGGAACAGGTGGGTTCGCCCATGGAGCTCTATCGCAACCCGAGGAACCTCTTCGTCGCCGGTTTCATCGGCGCACCGAAGATGAACCTGATCGACGGCTCGGAAGCCGCGCGGCGCGACGCCGCCACCATCGGAGTGCGCCCGGAGCATATCCGCCTGGCGGACGGGAACGGCGCCTGGTCGGGCACGGTCGGCGTGACCGAGCGGCTGGGTGCCGACACGCTCATTCACGTGGAGGTCGACGGCATCGGCCAGGTGACCGTGCGCACGGACGGCGAAAATGCCGTAAAGAGCGGGGACACGGTGCATCTCCTGCCCGATCCCGACAAGATCCACCGCTTCGACCCCAACGGGCAGGCTTTGTGAGGTGCAACGGGACGTGACGATGACGACCAGGCTTTCCACCGATACACTCGGCGCAATCACCCGCGCGGCCGTGCCGGCCTATGACAGGGCGGCGCTCACCGGCGGCATCGTCCATTTCGGCGTGGGCAATTTCCACCGCGCCCATCAGGCGATCTATCTCGATACGCTGTTCAATACAGGCCGGGACCACGACTGGGCGATCATCGGCGCAGGTGTCCTGCCCACCGACGCGGCCATGCGCGAACGGCTTGCCGGACAGGACTTCCTCACCACCGTCGTCGAGCAGGACGCCGAGCGGAGCACGGCGCGAGTCACCGGCGCCATGATCGATTACCTGGCGCCGGGCGACGCCGCGGCCATCATCACACGGCTCGCCGATCCGGCGATCCGCATCGTCTCGCTGACGATCACCGAGGGCGGCTATTTCATCGATCCGGCCTCCGGCGTCTTCGATCCCACCCATCCGGCGATCGCTGCCGACGGCGCAAGCCCGAAAAACCCCTCGACGGTCTTCGGGCTGATCGCCGCCGGCCTGAAGAAGCGAAGGCAAGAAGGCACCCGCCCCTTCACGGTCATGTCCTGCGACAACATCCCCCACAACGGTGCGGTCACCCGCAGTGCCGTCACCGGTCTTGCCGCGCTTTCCGATCCGGAGCTCGCCTCATGGATCGCCAAGAACGTCGCCTTTCCCAACGGCATGGTCGACCGCATCACGCCGGCCACGGGCGAGCGCGAGCGGCGCATCTGCGCGGAGGATTACGGCATCGAGGACGCCTGCCCCGTCTTCTGCGAGGGCTTCAAGCAATGGGTGCTGGAGGACGACTTCCCGGCCGGGCGCCCGGCGCTGGAGAAAGCAGGCGTTCAGTTCGTGCCGGATGTCACGCCCTATGAGAACATGAAGATCCGCATCCTGAACGGCGGCCATGCGGTGATCGCCTATCCGAGCGGGCTTCTCGACATTCACTTCGTGCACGAGGCCATGGCGCATCCGCTGGTGCGGGGCTTTCTGGAGAAGGTCGAGTACGAGGAGATCGTCCCCGTCGTGCCGCCCGTGCCGGATACCGATCTCGGCGGCTACTTCCGGCAGATCAAGGAGCGTCTCGACAACCCGAAGATCGGCGACACGGTGCGCCGGCTCTGCCTCGACGGCTCCAACCGCCAGCCGAAATTCATCGTGCCCACCATCGCCGAACGGCTGGCACAGGGCGCGGGTATTACCGGGCTGGCGCTTGAGTCGGCCCTGTGGTGCCGCTATTGCTTCGGCGTCAGCGAAAGCGGTACGACGATCGAACCCAACGACCCCGCCTGGGACCGGCTGCAGGCCCAGGCCCGGCTTGCGAAGGAGAACCCGATGGCGTGGCTCGCCATGGAGGACATTTACGGCGAGGTGGTGCAATCGGAACCGTTCCGCACTGCCTTCGCCGAAGCGCTCACCGCACTATGGCGGGACGGCACCGAGAAGGTGCTTGCGCGCTATCTCGAGGGGCGTCTTGGGGTGTAGCGGAATGGACATGGCTGCGCTCCCCGCTATCCGCCTCACTTCCGGACTCAAGCGAAACGCCGGGCATCTCCGGCAACCCGCCATCGTCATCCCGGAAGCGGAAGCGAAGCGCAGGCTGTCCGGGATCCATTCCGGAACCTGGACAAGTCACGAAATGGATCCCGGCTCACGGTCGCTCTGCTCCCTTGGCCGGGATGACGACGCGCAATTCACCGGCAACGCGAAGGCCGCCCGGTGACCGACCGCCGCCTCGTCATCTTCGATTGCGACGGCGTGCTGGTCGACAGCGAGCCGATTTCCATCGCCGTGCTTCTGGAGATCATCGCCGAGGCGGGGATCAGGATCGATCCGGGCGATGCCTACCGTCGCTTTCTCGGCCGCTCCATGGCGAGCATCGCCGCCGCGATCCATGAGGAATTCGGCCTCGCCATCACCGACGAGCACCTGGAAGCCATGCGGCTGCGGCTCTACGACCGCTTCCGCCAGGCGCTGATGCCGATTCCCGGCCTCGCCGCCATGCTGCCGGCGCTCGGCCCGGCGCGCTGCGTGGCCTCCTCCAGTCAGCCCGAGCGAATCCGCCTGTCGCTCGGCGTGACCGGCCTGCTGGAATTTTTCGAGCCGCACATCTATAGTTCCACCATGGTGGCGAACGGCAAGCCCGCTCCGGATCTCTTTCTCCATGCCGCGAACGCGATGGGCATGGCGCCGGAGCATTGCATCGTGGTGGAGGACAGCCCGGCCGGCATCGAGGCAGCGCGGCGCGCCGGCATGCGCGTGATGGCGTTCACGGGCGGCTCCCATGCCGGCCCGGCCGACCTGCGAAAGACGGTCGCCGCGCTTAAGCCGGATATCGTCTTCGACGACATGCGCCAGCTTCCCGACCTCATCGCCGGTCTCGACGGACAGGCAGCAACAAGCTGATGCGCGATCTCGTCTGTGCCGTGGATGTGGGGACCGGCAGCGCCCGTGCCGGTTTGATCGACCGGACGGGCCGGCTCTACGCGCGCAACGAGCACCCCATCGTGATGAACCGTCCGCGCGCCAATCACGCCGAGCACGATTCGCAGGATATATGGCAGGCGGTGTGCCGGGCCGTGCGCGCAGCCTGTGAAGCGGCCGGGGTCG
>NZ_JBHSUM010000040.1:0-31698 GCF_042660605.1 Nitratireductor sp. GCM10026969 | reverse complement strand
AAACGGCGACGACCCCGTCGCAGGCGCGCGCCGCTTCGGCGTCGACCGCCGTCAGCCGCCCGCGGGCATCGACGCTGCGGACAAATTCCAGGTGGAGACAGCCTTCCGGCAAGAGGTCGTCGACATAGCGGCCGCCGCCGGTCACGATGCGGGCATCCTCGCGACGCCGAACGCTGCGGCCGACCGGACCGCCTTCCTTCGCCGCCTCGAATCGTCCCACTGCGTTCAAGCTCCCCCTCCATTCGACGCTGCATAGCAGTCACGGGAAGGAAGCACCCGCACGACCTATATGACAATCCTCCTTTATTTTATATATTGATAGGTTCAGTATATGAATTGGCCATGCGCATCACGCTCAAGCAGATCGAGAACTTTCTCGCCGTTGCCGAACTCGGCAACTTCTCGCGCGCCGCGCGGCGGCAGCACATGGCACAGCCAGCCCTCTCGCAATCGGTGAAGGATCTGGAAGCGGAACTCGGGGTGCGCCTGTTCGACCGCACCACGCGCCGTGTCGAACTCACCGATGCAGGCCGGGAGTTCCGGACCTCCTCGATGAAGGCAATGGAGGAGCTCGAACACGCCGTCCAGAACGTCCAGGACATCCTCGAGCGCCGGCGCGGCCGCATCCGCGTGGCGGCGCCACCACTCCTGGCGGCAGCCGTCCTGCCCCTTGCCATGGCCGAATTCCGCGCCCGTTTTCCGGGGGTGACGGTCGAACTGATCGACGTGGGAACGAATGAGATCGTGGAAAGCGTGCGGACGGGAAAGGCCGACTGTGGGCTGGGAACGTTCCCCCCGGGGCAGGACGGCGTCGAGCGCATCGGACTGATCCGCGACAACCTGATGCTGTTCTGCGCCTATGACAGTCCCTTTGCCGCCGCCTCGACGGTCCGCTGGCGCGATCTGGACGGTCATCCGCTCATCACACTGACCCGCGAAAGCGGCATCCGCCTTCTTGTCGAGATCGGCTACGAGAACGCGCAGATCGCGCTCAAACCCTTATACGAGGTCTCCCACATCACGACCGCGCTGGCATTGGTCGAGGCCGGGCTGGGCGTCTCGGTTCTGCCCACCTATGCCCTTTCGGCAGCCCGCCAGCACAAGGTCCTCGGCAAGCCGCTGGTGGAACCCGGCATCGCGCGCGAGGTCTCCTTCATCCACGCAAGCGGACGTTCCGTATCGCCGGCCGTCGCCGCTTTCTCCGGTGTCGTCAGGCTTTACGCCCAAAAGCTCGTGCCGCGCGAGACGAACTGATGCGGGCTGCGGCCGGTACGCGATCCTCAGGCAGCGCCGTCGCGGATCATCCCCACCAGACGCTCGAAAAGAACGCTCTTCTCGTCGGCAAGGTCTAAGATGACATCGAAGTGGTTGCGGCCGGGGATCGCAAGCAGGGAACCGTCGAAGCCCTTCTCCTGCCAAAGGCCGTGATACGTCTCCGACTGCCGGGCAAA
This sequence comes from Nitratireductor sp. GCM10026969, assembly GCF_042660605.1. Lineage (NCBI taxonomy): Bacteria > Pseudomonadati > Pseudomonadota > Alphaproteobacteria > Hyphomicrobiales > Phyllobacteriaceae > Nitratireductor > Nitratireductor sp. GCM10026969. The sequence goes on along the minus strand of NZ_JBHSUM010000040.1, from coordinate 30,247 downwards.
GCCGGCCGGCTCCCCCTCGGCATAGGCGACCACCATCGGACAGCCGACGGCTGGCAGGTTTTCGGCAGGGCTCAAGCGCGTCACCTCTTCTTCGGACAGGCTGATCCATTCCTGCACGAAGGAGCGGGCGATCGGCGCGAGGTGGAACAGACCGCTGACCGGGAACGCCCCCTTGACGAGGTCGCCCGGCACGCCGAAATCGTCGTGCCACCCGCCCGAAAGGATGGTACCCGTCAGGTGACCGCCGGCGGAACTGCCGCCCACGAAAATGCAGGAAGGATCGATGCCATAGGCCGCTCCCTCGCGGTGGAGAAAGGCGGCGGCGGCACGGACCTCCCGCACAATCTCCGTCAGCCCGACCGCCGGGGCCAGGCGGTAGTCGACCACGGCCGTCGCGATTCCCTGGCGTGCCAGGGCCGGCGCCATGAAGGCCGAATCCTCTTTGGACAGGGCGCGCCAATAGCCTCCGTGGATGAACAGGAAGACGGGTCGCGGCTCCCCGCCGATCCCGTAGAGATCGATGGTCTGGCTGCTGAACTGGTCATAAACCAGGTCCGTGACCCCCGCCACCCTTTCGCGCGCGGTCTCGGACAGGGCGCGATAGCGCCGCAGCGCGTCCTCGAAGACATCCGGCTCCACCGAGGCGCGTGCGTTATAGTCGCGGTCGAGAACCTCTCGCGGCCAATGCGCTTCTTCCGCCAGATCCATGCTGATTTCCCCGCCTGCGGTCTTTCGTTGTCCTCTACGCCGCGCGGAACCAATCGGCCGCTCCACCAGGCACGGTTGCGAGACATAGTCGGCAATAGAACGGATGCCAAGCCTGCTTGCCGAAACCCCGACCGCACCACGCCGTCATGATCCCGTGCCGGCACTGCCGTTGGAGCGCTCTCCGCGCGCGGCCTTCTGTACCCGCGCGATCATGTCGACTTCCTCCGATGTGAAGGTCAGGGAAAAACGCTGGCTGGCCTTCGCCGTGTAGATATCCTTCGCGACGACGGTCACGACGACGCCACCCTCGGGAGATTCCACCAGGTTCTCCATTTCGAGGAGGTGGTCAAACAGCAGCTTTGGCTCCCCCTCCCGCTTGCCCGGCCGCACCGACAATTTCATAGCCGCACCCATGCAACGTTGTTCCATGTGCACGGTGCAATTCTTGTTCCGGCCCGGATCGTCCGATTTTGGCTCAAATTGCGGCAGCGCGAGGAAGGTCTGTCCTGAAACGGGACAGCCTGGCACAGCTATGACGGTCAGCGGGTCGGCCGCTCGGCGGCGAGTTCGTCGATGATGGGACAATCGGGGCGGTTGTCGCCGTGGCAGTTGTCGACCAGATGGCGCAGCGCATCGCGCAGGCTGATCAGTTCGGCGATCTTGCGCTCCATGTCCTCGAGCCTCGCCTTGGCGATCGCCTTCACGTCGGCGCTTTCGCGCTCCCTGTCGTTGTAGAGCGACAGGAGCTGCCGGCACTCCTCCACTGTGAATCCGAGGCTGCGCGCACGCTGGAGAAAGCGCAGGCGATGAACGTCCGCCACCGAGTAGTCGCGATATCCATTCTCCGCGCGATCCGGCCGCAACAGGCCGATATCCTCGTAATAGCGGATGGTCTTTGCCGGGAGCCCGGAACTCTGTGCAACGCTGCCGATGTTCATTGCCGCCTCCGATGCGGTGTCATGTTCGAACGATATAGGTCATTGCCCAGCGCGTTGCCCTCACCGCAGCGCGATCGACCTGAGCCGCAGCGCGTTGCCGATCACCGAGACCGAGGACAGGCTCATCGCCGCCGCCGCGATCATCGGCGACAGCAGCACGCCGAAGACCGGATAAAGAATGCCCGCGGCGATCGGCACGCCGAGTGTGTTGTAGACGAAGGCGAAGAAGAGGTTCTGCTTGATGTTGCGGATCGTCGCCCGGGCGAGCAGGCGCGCCCGCACGATGCCGTCGAGATCGCCCTTGACCAGCGTGATCCCGGCGCTCTCCACCGCGACATCGGCGCCAGTGCCCATGGCGATGCCGATATCGGCTGTGGCAAGTGCCGGCGCATCGTTCACGCCGTCGCCGGCCATGGCGACGCGCGCGCCCCTGGCGTGCAACTCGTCGATCAGCGTCTTCTTGCTCTCCGGCAGCATGTCGGCCCGCACCTCGTCGATGCCGAGCGCGGTTGCCACGGCCTGTGCGGTGCGCGCATTGTCGCCGGTCGCCATGATGATCCTGAGCCCGCTTTCGTGCAGCGTGCGGATCGCCTCGGCCGTCGTCTCCTTCACCGGATCGGAAACGGCGATGATGCCCGCCGGCTTTCCATCGGCGGCGACAAGCATCGCCGTCTTGCCTTCCGCCCGCAGGGCATCGGCGCGCGCGGACAGTGCTTCGAAATCAACGCCGAGATCCGCCATCATCGCGGCATTGCCGAGCGCCACGGATCGTCCGGACACCGTGCCGGAAACGCCCTTGCCGGTGGCCGCCTCGAAATCGCTTGTATCGGTCAGCGAAACGCCGCGTCCCAACGCGCCCTCGACGATCGCCTCGGCAAGCGGGTGCTCCGACCCGCGCTCAAGGCTGGCGGCGAGCTTCAGGAGTACGTCCTCGCCGATACCCTCGGCGGGCACGATATCGGTCAGCCGCGGCTTGCCTTCGGTCAGCGTCCCTGTCTTGTCGACGATCAGCGTGTCCACCCGGGCAAAGCGTTCCAGCGCCTCGGCGTCCTTGATGAGCACACCGGCCTGCGCCCCGCGCCCGGTCGCCGTCATGATCGACATGGGCGTTGCCAGCCCCAGCGCGCAGGGGCAGGCGATGATGAGCACGGACACCGCCGAGACGATGGCGAAGACCATGCTCGGCGCCGGCCCGAAGATCGCCCAGACGACGAAGGCGATGATCGCCACCAGTACCACTGCCGGCACGAAATAGGAGGCGACCTTGTCCGCCAGTCCCTGGATCGGCGCGCGCGAGCGCTGCGCCTTGGCGACCATCTCGACGATCTGCGACAGCATCGTATCCTTGCCCACCCGCTCGGCCCGCATGACGAGAGAGCCGTTCTTGTTGAGCGTGCCGCCGGTGAGCGCGTCGCCCTCCGTCTTCTCGACCGGCACGGGCTCGCCCGTGATCATGGATTCGTCCACCGAGGAGCGGCCCTCGAGCACCACGCCGTCGACCGGCACGCTGTCGCCCGGCCGCACGCGCAGCCTGTCGCCTTCCTGCACGTCTTCGAGCGGCACGTCGGCCTCCGAGCCGTCCTCTGAAAGCCTGCGCGCCGTCTTCGGCGCCAGGTCGAGCAGCGCGCGGATCGCCGAGCCGGTGCGCTCGCGCGCCCTCAATTCCAGCACCTGTCCGAGGAAGACCAGCGCGACGATGACCGCCGCCGCCTCGAAATAGACCGGCACCATGCCGCCGTGGGTGCGGAACTGCTGCGGGAAGGCACCCGGAAACAAGGTCGCGACCACGCTGTAGACGTAGGCCGTGCCGACGCCGATGGCGATCAGCGTCCACATGTTCGGGCTGCGGTTGACGATCGAATCGTAGCCGCGGCGGAAGAATGGCGCGGCCGCCCACAAGACCACGGGTGTCGCCAGCGCAAGCTCGAGCCAGATCGCCATGCGCTCGCCGATCCATTCGCGGATCTGCAGCCCGATCATCGAGCCCATGGTGAGCAGGAGCAGCGGGATCGAAAGCACTGCGCTCACCCACAGCCGGCGGGTGAAGTCGATCAGTTCCGGGTTCGGCCCCTCCTCCCCCGTGGGCACGCCCATCGGCTCCAGCGCCATGCCGCAGATCGGGCAGGAACCGGGCTTGTCGCGGATGATCTCGGGATGCATCGGGCAGGTGTACTGGACGCCCGTCACCGCCTCGACCGGCGGCCGCGGCGCCAGATATTTTTCGGGCTCGCCCTCGAACTTCCTCTGGCATCCGGCCGAACAGAAATAGAAAGCCTCGCCGTCGCGGCGGCTAAAGTGCCGCGCGGTGGCGCGGTCGACCTTCATGCCGCAAACCGGATCGGTGGCCTCGATATAGCTTTCCGGGTCCTTCACAAACTTCTCGCGGCAGGACTCGCTGCAAAAGTGGAACGTCCGGCCCTCGCGCTGTGCCGTCGGCTTGCCGGCCTCGGGATCCACCGTCATCCCGCAGACCGGATCGCGCGTCACGACCTCCGCGCCCGGCGCGGCATGGTCGTGCTCGTGACAGACATGTTCCTTGTTGCCGGTGTCGTGCGATCCGTGGTCGTGTCTCATGCCGATGCTCCTTGTCCACGGAGGGGCTCGTAATCCTTCCAGTTACTGGAAGGTCAAGCCGAAAAACCCGTTTGCCGTAGCGGCGCGCGAACCTCGGCCGACTTCGGGCTATATAAGACTCTCCTCCGCCACTGCATCGGGCAAGCGGCCGCCGATTGCGCCGGTGACCTCATCTGCGGCAGCCCGCAGCATGCGGCCGAACTCGACGTCGCGATCGTGCGTGACGCGCACCGACGGGCCGGAAACCGAAATCCCGGCCACGGCTTCGCCGTATTCGTTGAAGATCGGCGCGGCCACGCAGCGCATGCCGCGCGTGTGCTCCTCGTCGTCGACCGAAAAGCCGCGCGCGCGGATGCCCGCCAACTCGCCCTCCATAGCCTCCCGCCCCGTGATGGTCTTCTCGGTGAAGGCCGCGAAGGGGTAGGCGTTCAAAATCGCCTCGATCCGCTCCGGCCGCTGGAAAGCAAGCACCGCCTTACCGATGCCCGATGCATGCACCGGCCCTCGCGTGCCCGGCCGGAAGAACGCACGGATCAGCTCATGCGTCTCGACCTGCGACAGGAAGACCACCTCGCGCCCGTCGACGATGGCGATATTCGCCGTCTCGCCGGTAGCCAGCATGATGCGCTGCATCACGGGCCGGCTCTGCTCGACGATCTTGGTGCGCCGCAGATAGCCGGTGCCGATGCGGTAGGCTTCGATCCCGACATGCCAGAGCTGTTCCGACTCGTCGAACTCGACCACGCGATGCGCCTCGAGCGTAATCAGGATGCGATAGACCGTTGGCGCCGCCTCCCCGGCCTCCGCCGCGATCTCGGTGAGCGACATGCCGCTTCCCGTCGCCACCACCCTCAGCACCTCGACGGCCCGGTCCAGCGCCCTGATACGCGTGGCAAGCCCGCTGTCGTGAAAGGACCGGGGCCGCCCCCGCGCGCGTCCTGATTTGGTCATAACCGCTCCATCCATTTTCCGGCATGCGAAAAACTCGCGATCGCCTCTTCGCCAAAGGGTTACCGCGTTTTTTGGAGGAAATGAAATAGTTTTTCAAAAAAATTGCCCTCGTGTTTCCCGAAGACTATTCTGCTTAGGAAGTGCGGCGATAAGGAAGAGACGATGCATACACAGAATCCGGTCTTCATTCCGGGCCCGACCAACATTCCCGAGCGGCTCCGCCGCGCCGTCGACTACCCCACGATCGACCATCGCTCCGCCGTATTCGGTCAGATGCTGAAACCCGCGCGCGAGGGCGTGAAACGCATCCTCAAGACCGAAAAGGGCGAGGTCCTGCTTTTTCCTGCCACGGGAACGGGTGCATGGGAAGCTGCGGTGACCAACACGCTGTCGCCCGGCGACAAGGTTCTGGCCGCCTGTCACGGCATGTTCTCGCGCCGCTGGATCGACCTGTGCCGCGGCCACAAGCTGAACGTCGAGGTGATCGAGCGGCCCTGGGGCGAAGGCGCACCGGCCGATGCGTTCGAAAAAGTGCTTTCGGCCGATACCGGACACAAGATCAAGGCGGTCCTCGTCACCCACAACGAGACCGCCACGGGCGTGCGCTCCGACGTGCGTGCCGTCCGCCGCGCGCTCGACGCCGCAGGCCATCCCGCCCTCCTTCTCGTCGACGGCGTGTCTTCCATCGCCTCGATGGATTTCCGCATGGACGAGTGGGGCGTTGACATCGCCGTCACCGGCTCGCAAAAGGGTTTCATGCTGCCGCCCGGCCTGGCGATCCTGGGCTTGAGCCCGAAGGCGCTGGCGGCGGTCGACAAGGCGGAATGCGCGCGCGCCTATTTCGATTTCCGTGCGATGCTGAAAGCGAGCGACGCCGGCGGCTTTCCCTACACGCCGCCCGTCGGCCTCATCCGTGGCCTGACGGAGGCGGTCGAGATGCTGGAGGAGGAAGGGCTGGAAAAGGTCTTCGCGCGCCATCGCCGCCTCGCCGAGGGCGTTCGCCGGGCGGCGGCGGCATGGGAACTGCCGCTCTGCGCGGCCGACCCGTCGCTCTATTCCGATACCGTCACCACGATCCGCGTGCCGGAAGGCTTTGACGGGACGGAGGTCGTCACCCTCGCCGCCGACAAATACCAAACCGCCTTCGGCGTCGGCCTGGGCGACGTCGCCGGCAAGGTCTTCCGCATCGGACATCTGGGGGCGATGACGGATGTGATGGCGCTCGCCGGCATCGCCACGGCGGAAATGGCCATGGCCGATCTCGGCATCCCCATCCGCCTCGGCGCCGGCGTCGCAGCCGCCCAGGATTACTACCGCAACAGCGCCGTGCCGCACGGCGCCGATCACCCCGTCTGGAAAGCAGCATGACGACAATGTTGATCCCGTCCTATGAGGATGTACTGGCCGCGCAGGAGCGCATCGGCCCCTACAACCACCAGACCCCGGTGCTGACGTCGGAGTACCTGAACCGGCGCACCGGCGCGCAACTCTTCTTCAAGTGCGAGAACTTCCAGAAGGCCGGCGCCTTCAAGGCGCGTGGCGCATCGAACGCCGTCTTCGGGCTCTCGGACGCGCTCGCCGAAAAGGGCGTGGCCACCCATTCTTCGGGCAACCACGCGCTCTCGCTCAGCTACGCCGCCTCCCGCCGCGGCGTGCCCGTGACCGTGGTCATGCCGCACACCGCGCCCGAGGCGAAGAAGGCGGCCGTGCGCGGCTATGGCGGCAAGATCGTGGAATGCGAGCCCTCGACCTCCTCGCGCGAGGCGGTGTTCGCCGAGGTGGTGGCGGAGACGGGCGCGGACTTCGTCCACCCCTACAACGATCCCCGCGTGATCGCCGGTCAGGCCACCTGCTCGAAGGAACTGGTCGAGGAGGTCGGCCCGCTCGATGCCGTCATTGCCCCGATCGGCGGCGGCGGAATGGTGTCCGGCTGCTGCCTGACGCTTTCCAACATCGCTCCGGAGACGAAGATCTACGCCGCCGAGCCGGCCAATGCGGATGATGCCTACCGCTCGCTGAAGGCGGGCCACATCATCGCCGACGACGCGCCGCAGACGGTGGCCGACGGGCTCAAGGTCCCGCTCAAGGATCTCACCTGGCACTTCGTCTCGCGCCACGTGAGCGACATCTTCACGGCCACGGAAGAGGAAATCGTCGACGCCATGCGCCTCATCTGGCAGCGCATGAAGATCGTCATGGAGCCTTCCAGCGCCGTGCCGCTGGCGACCATCCTGAAGAACCCCGGCACCTTCGCAGGCAAGCGTGTCGGCGTCATCATCACCGGCGGCAATGTCGATCTCGACAAACTGCCCTGGCTCAAGAGCTAACCAGAGGGAAGCCCTATGAACACGCAACCCAAGATCACCGACTTTGAGGTCGGCTACGACATTCCCGCCGCGATCGGCATGGACGAAAGCGAGATCCAGACCCCCTGCCTGGTGGTCGATCTCGACGCGCTGGACCGCAACATAGACCGCATGCAGCACTTCGCCAACGCCATGGGCGTGCGCCTGCGCGTGCACGGCAAGATGCACAAATCCGCCGACATCGCCCTCTTGCAGATCGAGAAGGGCGCCGTCGGCATCTGCTGCCAGAAGGTGAGCGAGGCGGAAAGCTTCGCCCGCGCCGGCGTGAAGGATATCCTCGTTTCCAACCAGGTGCGCGACCCGGCCAAGATCGACCGCCTGGCGCGGCTGCCCAAGCTCGGCGCCCGCACCATCGTGTGCATCGACGACAAGGACAACATCGCCGACCTGTCGGAAGCAGCCGCCCGCCACGGCACCGAAATCGAGGTCCTGGTCGAGATCGATTGCGGCGCAGGACGCTGCGGCGTGGCAGCGGGCGAGCCCGTGGTGGAACTGGCCAAGGCCATCGAAGCTGCCCCCAACCTCACCTTCTCCGGCCTGCAGGCCTATCAGGGTGCGGCACAGCACGTCCATTCCTTCGAGGAGCGCAAGGCCAAGATCGACGCCGCCATCGACATGGTGCGCAAGACCGTCGCCATGCTGAAGGCCGAAGGCATCGAATGCGCCATCGTCGGTGGTGCCGGCACCGGCAGCTATTATTTCGAGGGCAATTCCGGCGTCTATAATGAGATGCAGTGCGGCTCCTACGCCTTCATGGACGCCGACTACCAGCGCGTGCTCGACAAGGATGGCAAGCCGATCAGCGAGTTCGAGAACGCGCTCTTCATCCTCACCTCGGTGATGAGCCACGCCAAGCCGGACAAGGCCATCTGCGACGCCGGACTGAAGGCGCAGTCGGTGGATTCGGGCCTGCCGGTGATCTTCGGCCGCGACGACGTGAAATACATCAAGTGCTCCGACGAGCACGGCGTCATCGAGGATCCGAACGGCGTCCTGAAGCCCAACGAGAAGCTGAAGCTCGTTCCCGGCCATATCGATCCGACCTGCAACGTGCACGACTGGTATGTCGGCGTGCGCGGCGGCAAGGTGGAAGCACTGTGGCCCGTGACGGCGCGGGGTAAGGCGTACTGATGCCGAAGCTCGCGATCGTTCCCGAAGCGCTCTGCCCCGAGCTCGTGGATGAGGATGCGGCCTTCGAGGCCGTGTCCAAGGCCTTTGCCGCCATGGCTGAGGACAAGGCGTCCAATTTCCCGGTCGTGCGCGAGGCGATCGGGCATGCCGACGCGCTCTACGGCTTCAAGGGAGGCTTCGACCGCGCCGGCATGACGCTCGGGGTGAAGGCCGGCGGCTACTGGCCGCACAACATCGACAGGGGCGTTACCAATCACCAGTCGACGGTCTTCCTGTTCAATCCCGATACCGGCCAGCCGTCGGCACTGGTGGGCGGCAATTATCTGACGGCCGTGCGTACGGCGGCGGCGGCCGCCGTCTCGATCCGCCATCTGGCCCGCGAGGATTCGAGGGTGCTTGGCATGATCGGCGCCGGCCACCAGTCGGCCTTCCAGATGCGTGCGGCGGTGCGTCAGCGGCATTTCGAAAAGGTCGTGGCCTGGAACCCGCACCCGGAAATGCTGCCCCGCCTCGCGGAAACGGCGAAAGAGCTGGACCTGCCGTTCGAAGCCGTGGAACTGGACCAACTGGGGGCCGAGGCCGACGTGATCATCACCATCACCTCGAGCTTCGCGCCGACCCTTCTGGCGGAACACGTCCGTCCCGGCACCCACATCGCCTGCATGGGCACCGACACCAAGGGCAAGCAGGAGGTCGAGGCCGTGCTCCTCAAGGCTGCCTCCGTCTTCACCGACGAGGTCGACCAGTCCGTCACCATCGGCGAGGCGCAGCACGCGATCGCCGAGGGTCTGGTGGACCGGGCGGCCATCACGCCCATCGGCGCCGTCATCGCCGGCCTTCATCCGGGCCGTGCCAGCCAAGACGAAATCACGCTCTTCGACGGAACGGGCGTTGCCCTGCAGGACCTCGCCGTGGCGGCCGTGGCCGTCGAGCGCGCCCGGGAGAGAGGCGTGGCCCAGGAAATCGAGCTGTAAGAGCGGCACACATGACCGACATGCGGCGGGCCTTGCGCCCGCCGCATCACAGCGGGAGCAATCCAAAGCCGAACAGAAGCAGCGCCAAGATCGCCACCGCCACGAAAATCGACATCCTCAGGTCCATCGCACGAACCTCCGGGAAGCGCCTTCGCGCGCAGAACGGGCGCGAACAGGACACCCGGCCGCCCGCGGCGGCAACGCTCCCTGTGCCGATACTACAGGAGAAGCGCCAAACCGAGAAGCCGGCGCCCGGCCGGCAAACGCGCATCAGTTCATGTGCGATCGCGTCCGGAAATCCAGGGGCATAAGCGGCCTGTCCGACCGCCTCACCACCCTCCGCAAAACGCCTCCCGGCCCCGGCACTGGATATTCCCGGCCATTTTAAGCTATTATGACGGCGGCCGCCCGAGAGATCCGAGATTTTTGTGGGCGGCCGGGAGGACAATAGGATGGCCGCTGCCCTTGTGCTGGTCTTGGTCGTCGTGGGCTCGATACTGTTCCACTTTCTGAGCCCATGGTGGTGGACGCCTATTGCCTCGAACTGGAATTATATCGACCAGACGCTCATCATCACTTTCTGGATCACCGGCGCCGTCTTCACCGCCGTTGTCCTGTTCATGGCCTGGTGCGTCTTCCGCTTCCGCCACAAGGAAGGCGCGAAGGCGGCCTATGAGCCGGAGAACAAGAAGCTGGAATCCTGGCTCACCATCGTGACCGCCGTAGGCGTGGCGGCGATGCTGGCGCCCGGCCTTTACGTGTGGTGGCAGTTCATCACCGTGCCGGACGAGGCCGGCGAGATCGAGGTCGTCGGCCAGCAATGGCAATGGAGCTATCGCCTGCCCGGCGAGGACAACAGGCTCGGCAAAGCCTCCAACCGCCTTGTCACCTTCGAAAACCCGCTCGGCATCGATCCCGACGATCCCGCGGGCCAGGATGACGTGGTGATCGTGGCAGACGCGTTGCACCTGCCCATCGAGAAGCCGGTGAAGGTGCTGTTGCGCTCGGTCGACGTGCTGCACGATTTCTACGTGCCCGAGTTCCGCGCCAAGATGGACATGGTGCCGGGCATGGTCACCTATTTCTGGTTCACCCCGACGCGGACCGGCACCTTCGAGGTCCTCTGCGCGGAACTGTGCGGCACGGGCCACAGCTATATGCGCGGCACCGTGGTGGTCGATACCGAGGAAGACTATCAAGCATGGCTGCAGGAGCAGTCGACATTCGCCGCACTTTCCGGTTCGCGGCAGGTCGGCGCGGCCGAAAGCGTGGAACCGTGAACCGGGAGGTTGCGACGTAGCTGGAAGTCCGGCGCGGCCGGAAGAAGGGAGAGAAACGATGGTCGATGCCACATCTCGCCCGGATGAAGGGATCCCGCCCGCGGAAGTTCCCGAGCTGGAGCTTTACCATCCGAAAAGCTGGTGGACGACCTATGTCTTCTCGCAGGACGCCAAGGTGATCGCCATCCAGTATTCCGGCACGGCGATAGCCATCGGCCTTGTCGCGCTGGTCCTGTCCTGGCTGATGCGGCTGCAGCTCGGCTTCCCCGGCACCTTCGATTTTATCACGCCCGAAGCCTACTACCAGTTCGTGACCATGCACGGCATGATCATGGTCATCTATCTCTTGACCGCCGTCTTCCTTGGCGGCTTCGGAAACTACCTGATCCCGCTCATGGTCGGCGCGCGAGACATGGTGTTTCCTTACGTGAATATGCTGAGCTACTGGATTTATCTGCTTGCCGTTCTCGTGCTCGCGGCAAGCTTCTTCGTGCCCGGCGGCCCGACGGGCGCGGGCTGGACGCTCTACCCGCCGCAGGCGATCCTGACCGGCACGCCGGGCGGCCAGAGTTGGGGCATCATCCTGATGCTCGTCTCGCTCATCCTGTTCATCATCGGCTTCACCATGGGCGGGCTGAACTATGTGGTGACCGTTATCCAGGGCCGCACGCGGGGCATGACGTTGATGCGCATGCCGCTGACCGTCTGGGGCATCTTCACCGCCACCGTCATGGCGCTGCTCGCCTTCCCAGCGCTCTTCGTCGCCTGCGTGATGATGTTGTTCGACCGGCTGCTCGGCACCTCCTTCTTCATGCCGGCGCTGGTCGAGATGGGCCAGCAGCTAAGCTATGGCGGCGGAAGTCCCATCCTCTTCCAGCACCTCTTCTGGTTCTTCGGTCATCCGGAGGTTTATATCGTCGCCCTGCCCGCCTTCGGCATCGTCTCCGATCTCATCAGCACCCACGCGCGAAAGAACATCTTCGGCTATCGCATGATGGTCTGGGCGATCGTCGTCATCGGCGCGCTTTCCTTCATCGTCTGGGCGCACCACATGTATGTCTCCGGCATGCATCCCTGGTTCGGCTTCTTCTTCGCCACGACCACGCTGATCATCGCCGTGCCGACGGCGATCAAGGTCTACAACTGGGTGCTGACGCTGTGGCGCGGCGACATCCACCTGACGCTGCCGATGCTCTTCGCGCTCGCCTTCATCGTCACCTTCGTCAATGGCGGGCTCACCGGCCTCTTCCTCGGCAATGTGGTGGTCGACGTGCCCTTGTCGGACACCATGTTCGTGGTCGCCCATTTCCATATGGTGATGGGCGTCGCGCCGATCCTGGTCGTCTTCGGCGCCATCTATCACTGGTACCCGAAGATTACCGGGCGCATGCTCGACGAGACGATGGGCCAGATCCATTTCTGGGTCACCTTCGTCGGCGCCTACGCGATCTTCTTCCCGATGCACTATGTCGGGCTGGTCGGCGCGCCGCGCCGCTATCCCGAGCTCGGCGACACCGCCTTCATTCCCGACTCGGTGCACGACCTCAACGCCTTCATCTCCGTCACCGCCCTGATCGTCGGTGCCGCGCAGATGGTCTTCCTGTTCAACCTCATCTGGAGCCTGCGCTACGGCAGGGAGGCGGGCGGAAATCCCTGGCGCGCCACCAGTCTGGAGTGGCAGACGCCGACGACACCGCCCCCGCACGGCAACTGGGGAGACGAGCGCCCGCTCGTCTATCGCTGGGCCTACGACTACAGCGTCCCCGGCGCGCCCGAGGATTTCATCGCCCAGAGCGATCCCTGGCCGCAAAAACCGGTGGCGGGGCGGGCATGAGCGCCATCCTCGTCTTCCTGGTCGTGGTGATCGGATTTTCCTTCTGGTGGCTCTTCCACCAGCGGATCCTGTCGAAGCCGTGGCTGGAACAGGGCGTGCATTCGGCCCTGCCCGAGACCGACGTCTCGGGCATGCCGACGGCCAAGATCGCACTCGGAATCTTCCTGGCCGTGGTCGGCAGCCTCTTCGCGCTTTTCGCCAGCGCTTATTTCATGCGCATGGAATATGCGGACTGGCAGGCCCCGCCCGTGCCGCGCGTGCTCTGGCTCAACACCGGCGTTCTTGTCCTCGCGAGCGTGGCGCTTTCCTGCGCCGTGCGCGCAGCGCGTGAGGCGCGCATGGACATGATGCGGCTTGCCCTTGCGGCGGCCGGCCTCGCCTCGCTGGTCTTCCTGGCCGGGCAGTTGCTCGCCTGGCGTGACCTCTCCGCCGCCGGCCATTATCTCGAAGTCAATCCCGCCAACAGCTTCTTTTACCTGCTGACCGGCATGCACGGCCTGCACATTCTGGGCGGTCTTGTCGCCCTTGGAAACGTGCTGGCGAGAGCCTGGCAAGAGGACGCAGAACCGGGCCCGCTGCGCCTCGGTGTCGAGCTTTGCGCCATGTACTGGCATTTCCTGCTCTTCGTCTGGCTGGCGATCTTCGTCCTGCTTGCCGGCTGGGCGGGCGACTTCCTTGCCGTCTGCCGGCAATTGCTGACCTGAAGGGGAAGAGGATGGCCGAGACCACACTGAACGGCTTCGGGGCGAAACAGGACCGCAAGGAAGGGCTGCGGGGCGTGGCCGCCGACTGGGCGTCGGACCAGCGCGCTTTCAAGTCCGCCTCATGGGGGAAGGCCATGATGTGGATCTTCCTCCTGTCGGACACTTTCATCTTCGGCTGTTTCCTGCTCGCCTACATGACGGCGCGCATGTCGACCACAGAGCCTTGGCCGAACGCCAGCGAGGTTTTCGCCCTGCATATCGGGGGCGTTAACATGCCGCTCATCCTCATCGCCATCATGACCTTCGTGCTCATCTCCTCGAGCGGCACCATGGCGATGGCGGTGAACTTCGCCTACCGGCGCTCCCGCGGACCGACGGTGGCCCTGCTTATCCTTACCGCGCTCCTCGGCGCAACCTTCGTCGGCATGCAGGCTTTCGAATGGACCAAGCTGATCACCGAGGGCGTGCGCCCATGGGGCAATCCCTGGGGTGCGCCGCAGTTCGGCGCCACCTTCTTCATGATCACCGGTTTCCACGGAACCCATGTCACCTTCGGCGTGATCTTCCTCTTTATCGTCGCCCGCAAGGTCTGGCGCGGCGACTACGAGAAAGGCACCCCGGGGTTTTTCACCAGCCGGCGCGGCGACTACGAGCATGTGGAGATCATGGGCCTCTACTGGCACTTCGTCGATCTCGTCTGGGTCTTCATTTTCGCATTCTTCTATCTGTGGTGAGGAACGGCCATGGCTTCCCCGGCTGAACACGCACGCCCCCGCTATTCGCAGACCGCCATCGCGGAACACGCGGAAGGACAGCAGCATCCGATCAGGCTTTATCTGATGGTCTGGTTCTGGCTGTTCGTCTTGAGCGCCTGCTCCTACCTGGTCGACTATGTCGGCTTCGAAGGCTATCTACGCTGGAGCCTGATCCTGGTCTTCATGTTCCTCAAGGCAGGTCTGATCGTGGCGGTTTTCATGCACATGGTCTGGGAGCGCCTGGCGCTGGTCTACGCCATCCTGCTGCCGCCGGCTGCCGTGCTCGTCTTCGTCGCCATCATGGCGATCGAATCCGACTACACTGCCCTTACCCGGATGAACCTCCTCGGCGGCGGATAGCCGATGCTGGCCGAAGCCCGGGAGCATCGACCTCATGCGTCCATGCGGTCACACGGGGCCGTCGTTCGTTACCCGGCGGCTTTATCATTCATTTCCCGGAGTGGGCGGGAGGCGCCTCTCCAGTAGCCCTATCGCCGCCGTTTTCGCTCCGGCGGCGCGACCACCGTCTTGCGGTAAAGGTGCCATGTCGCATGGCCGAGAATGGGGAAGATCACCGCAAGCCCGACGAGCAGCGGAATGGTGCCGATCACCAGAAGCGCCGCCACCATCAACCCCCACAGCAGGATGGGCAGCGGGTTGGTCAGCATGACGCGCGCCGAGGTCGCGACGGCGGCATAGGCGCCGACATCCCTGTCGAGCAGCATGGGAAAGGCAACGGACGTCGTGCTGAGCACGACCAGGGCAAAGAGTAATCCCACGAAATTGCCGACAAGGAGCAATGTCCATCCCTGGCGCGTGGTCAAGACTTCGTAGATGAAACCGATCAGCGCATCCGGCGCCGTCGGGCCGTAAAGCCAAGCATAGAGCGCCTGCGCGGTGAAAATCCAGACGAGGAAGATGGCCATCAGCATCGCCCCGACTGCGAGGATCGAGGGAATGGCCGGCGACTTCACGACTTCGAACGCATACCGCCACGATGCATCCTCGCCCCGCTCGCGACGCCTGCTGATCTCGTAGAGCCCGATTGCCGCCAGGGGCCCCAGAAGGGCGAAACCGGCAACGAGCGGAAAGATCAGCTGCAACGCGTTGCCCGTGGAAGCCCATGTGAGCAGGATCATTCCGATAACGGGATAGATCAGGCACAAGAAAACGTAGTGGGATGGCCTGTCCCAGAAATCAGCCAGGCCGCTGCGCATGGCATCGAGGATATCGGAGACACCGATGCGGCGCACTTTCGGATGCGCGATCGTGCTCCCGGAACCGGTAAGTACGTGAAAACCCGCCATAACCATCCCTCCTGGACTTGGTCCGGTATGGTTGCGGCTCGCGATGGACAGAAGGTCACGCCGAACCGCAACCCTTGTCTGTTTCAAGATACCATGCTCGGCCGGTTTTGTCGCCGGTTTTCCGGTTTTGGGGGAAGCGCTGTCGCCTGTTTGCACCGCCAGGGTGTCGAAACAGGACGCTCCGCCTGCCGAGAGTTTTTCTTGATCGCCGGAACCGACGGGCGCGATCGGCGTTGCTTTGGCAAGCGACAGTGTGCCCTTCTGTCGCCCGTGAGCAGGCCGGCCTATCCCCCCTTCGGGCCGGCCTGTTGTCATTACCGCGACGGCAGCGCCGGCAGCAATTCGCGCAACAGCAGCGCGATCTTCTCGCCGCAGCGCACCGCGTTCGCCAGCACCGCCTCCACAGTATCGACCGCCTGATCCGGCCCGCCGGTGGCCTGGTTGGTGATGGCAGAGATACCAAGGACCGGCAAGCCCGCATGGGCTGCGGCGATCACTTCCATGACGGTGGACATGCCGACCGCATCCGCTCCCGAGCCGCGCAGGAAACGACGTTCGGCCGAGGTCTCCAGCGACGGGCCCAGCACGCCGGCATAGATGCCGTGCCTGACGGGCACCTCCGTGCGGCCGGCGGCCTG
The DNA here is from genome assembly GCF_042660605.1 of Nitratireductor sp. GCM10026969. NCBI lineage: Bacteria > Pseudomonadati > Pseudomonadota > Alphaproteobacteria > Hyphomicrobiales > Phyllobacteriaceae > Nitratireductor > Nitratireductor sp. GCM10026969. Next base: position 14,087 of record NZ_JBHSUM010000040.1, on the reverse strand, counting down.
GCTTGCCGATCGCAGAAGATCGGGATCATAGACCCGCGACATGTCGGGAAAACGCAGGCCGATGGCCTCGTCATTCATGCCCACCAGCGGGTTGAGCCCGGTGAAGTTCAGGTGGTCCTCGATCAGCATTACCTCTCCCGCACGGTAGTCCGGGTTGAGTCCGCCCGCGGCGTTGGTGACGATCAGGGTCGTCGCGCCGAGACGCTTGAGCAGATAGACGGCGAGCGCGATATCGCGCGGCGACCACCCCTCGTAAAGGTGCAGCCGGCCCTGCATGACGGCCACGCGCCGGCCATGAAGCATCCCGAAAATGAGCTCGCCCCTGTGGCCGGGCGCCGTGGAGACGGGAAAATCCGCGATCTCCGCATATGGGATCCGGACCGCGTCCTCGACCGCTTCGCCGATCTGCCCCAGGCCCGAGCCGAGCATGATGGCGATTTCGCAGGGCGCGCCCGCCCGCCTTTCGATCGAGGCATGGGCGCGTTCGAGGCGCGAAAGCTGACTTTCCGTCATGATCCGCCGGCCCCTTCAGGCGATGCTCTGAGCGATCTTCGGCGCGAGCCGCTCCACCGCCTCGATCGTCTCATGAAGCCCGTGGCGCGTCAGCACGCCGTCGCGCACCACCTGCTCGCCGCCGAGAAAGACATGGCGCACATCCGACTTCGCCGTGGAGTAGACGAGATGCGTCACGGGATCGAACATGGGAACGGCGTGCGGGCGTTTCACGTCGATCATGATCATGTCGGCGAACTTGCCCGGCTCCAGGCTGCCGATCCGGTCCGCAGCATCAAGCGCCGCCGCCCCGGCCGACGTCATCATGGCAAGAGCCTGCCCGGTCGAGACCGCGTCCGCCCTGCCGGAGACGCCCTTGTGCAGGGTGGCGGCCAGCCGCAGCGCCAGCCACATGTCAAGATCGTTGCCGCTGATGGCCCCATCCGTGCCGAGCGCCACCCGTACACCAGCCGAAAGCATCTCCGGCACGCGCGCGACACCGGAGGCGAGCTTCAGGTTCGATACCGGATTGTGCGAGACGGTGGCGCCGGTGCGCGCGAGGATCTCGATCTCCTCGTCGTCCAGATGAACGCAGTGGGCAAGCACCGTGCGCGCGTCGAGCAGTCCCAGATGGTCGAGGTGACGGATGACCGAGCGGCCATAGCGGCTGGTCACGTCCGCCTGCTCCGCCTTCGTCTCGGCTGCATGGGTGGTAAACAGGGCACCGTGGCGCTCGGCGATCTCCTTGGCGACCTGCAGATTTTCCGGGCCGACCGTATACGCGCCGTGCGGCAGAACCGCCGGCAGGACGTCCTCGGCATCGCCAAATTCCTCGAAGAAGCGCTCGGCCGCCGCGACCCGGCCCTTCAGGTCATGGCCGGTCACCCCTGGAGGATCGAAGAAGATGCCGCCGGTCGAGACCCGCATGCCCACCCTTCGGGCTGCCTTCACCGTCTCGGCCGGGTACCAGAACATGTCCATCACCGTGGTGACGCCGGAAAGCAGGAGTTCGGAAAAGCCGAGCACCGTGCCAAGATAGGTGGTCTCCGGGTTGAGGATCGCGCCCTCCGCCTTCCACACCGTCTGCAGCCAGGGCTCCAGCGGCAGATCTTCGATGAGGCCGCGGAACAGGCTGTCGCCACCATGGCAATGGGTGTTGATCAAACCGGGCATGAGGATGTGGCCCGCACCGTCGATCACATGCCTTGCATTGTCCGCCCGGGCCTCGAGCTCTGCCGTCGAGCCAAGATGCGTGATGCGGCCACCGGCGACGGCCACGCCGCCGTCGGCAATGACGGTGCCGACATCGTCGCAGGTGACCACGGTTGCGTTGGTGATGACGAGATCCGTCATGGCGCCTCCTCCGGATGATCCGTTCACAGCGCCACAAAGCGGACCGGAATGTCAATTGCGCGATTGCCGGCGGGCGCGCGGCTGCCGTTGCCGCACTGCCCGCCAACGCGCCGGGGCCTCACACGCGGGAGACGAACCAGACGTTCATCGGGTCGTGCGGAAGCACGTTGCGCTCGACGGAACTGAAGCCCGCCTCCTTCAGCATGCCTTCGGCCGTCTCCCAGCCCCACATGGTGCCGAGCCCCAAGCCGCCCTGCCCCAGAGAGACGGGCGTGCAGTGGGCGCAGGAGACCGCATAGAGCATCGCTGCCATCGGGAAATCGACGTTGTTCTCGAGCTTCGCCGAGCCGCCGATGTCCTGCATCAGATAGACGCCGCCGGGCCGCAACGCACCGCGGAGACCGCGGATCAGCGCTTGCGGGTCTTTCTGGTCGTGCACCGCATCGAAGCTGGTGATGAAGTCGAACCGCGCCTTCTCGTCGTAGCCGGTCAGATCGCGCTTCTCGAACCGGATATTGGCGAGGCCCTCCTCCCGCACCTTTGCGTTGGCGAATTCGATCGCGTCGGCGCACAGGTCGTAGCCCACAAAGCGGCTTGCCGGAAAGCGCCGCGCCATCTCGATCAGCGCCAGCCCGCGCCCGCAGCCGGCGTCGAGCACGTCGATACCGGCGTCCAGCCGCTCCATGATGCCGTCGACCAAAGGCAGGACGGAATCGAAAAGCTGCGCGACGACCGTCTGGCCGCTGTCTTCCTCCATGAATTGATGGAAACAGGGGAAATCGCCATAGGCGAGCCCCTCCCCTGTTTCGAAGCAGGCGAGCAGCCGCTCCTGGATCTGTCCCATAAGCGCGATGGGCTGCGCATAGACCGCGAGATTGCCGAGCGGGGCTCCTCGCGTCAGGCAGGCCGCGTGCTCGGGCGGGAGCCGATAGGAATTGTCGGCGGGATCGTACCGGACGATTCCGCCCATAACCATCACCGCCAGCCACTCACGGATATAGCGTTCGGAAAGCTGGGCGCGCCCGGCGATCACGGCGCTCGTGGACGGCGGCATTTCCGCCAGCAGGTCGAACAGTCCCAGCCGGTGGCCGATCGACATCATCACCGCCACCGCACCCGAATTGAGGATGCCGCCGACATTTTCAGCGAAAGCCTCCGCCGCCGCCATATCCGCTTTCTCGATTTCCGCAGCCACACTCATTGCAACCTCCTCCTATTCACGATCTGACGTGGTGCGCACTACCCTTCGAGCGATGTCGGCTGAAGGTACGGAATGGACAGAAAAGTGGCTTTCATGCCATTGTCACGCATGCGAGTGGACAGCGCTCCAGCCAAGATCAGCCTGCTTGCCCTGCCCGAGACCACGCCCGGCGCCCTCTACGGGCTGCACGAGATCTTCTCTTCGGTGGGAGTGGCATGGCACGAAATGACCGGCGAGGCGATCAGCGTCCGTCGGCTTGAAACGTCCATCGTGGCAAGGGACGCCGCGCCTTATCCCTCGCTCTTCGGCCCGCCCATTGCCCCGCAGGCACGCCTTTGCGACGCCGGCCAGGCGGATCTCGTCATCGTGACCGACCTTGCCCTAGCGCCCGACGGTTCGCCGCGCGGCCGGTGGGAGGAGGAAGCCGCCTGGATACGTCGTCAATTCGAGGGCGGCGCCGTCGTCTGCTCCGTCTGCACGGGCACGATCTTCCTGGCCGAATCCGGCCTGCTCGACGGCGTCGAGGCCACAACCCATTGGGCCGTGACGCACTTCTTCGATGAATACTACCCGGATGTGAAGCTGCATCCGGAGCGCATTCTTTGTCCGGCCGGTCCGGAACACCGCATCGTCACCGGCGGCGGTGCCGGCTCATGGACGGACATGGCGCTTTACTTCGTCGCCCGTTTCTGCGGCGCCGCCGAGGCTGTGCGCATCGCCAAGATCTTCGTGCTTGGGGACCGCAGCGAGGGCCAGCTCCCTTTCGCCGCCATGACGCGGGTGCCACGCCGTGAGGACACGGTGATCAACCGGTGTCAGTCGTGGCTCGCCGACCATTATAGCGAGCCGAACCCGGTCGCCCGCATGGCGGCCCTTTCGGGATTGTCCGAGCGCACCTTCAAACGCCGCTTCAAGGCGGCGACGGGCTATGCGCCCATCGACTACGTGCAGGCCCTGCGCATCGAGGAAGCCAAGCAGATGCTGGAGACGACCGCCGAGCCGACGGACGTCATCGCCGGCGCCGTCGGCTACGAGGACCCCGCCTATTTCCGCCGCCTCTTCAAGCGGGCGACCGGCATCACCCCGGCCCGCTACCGCCAGCGCTACCGCTTCATCGGAATGGCGATGGGGGCAGCGGCGTAGGCTTTGCGGCGCACGTCCGCGCATGGGCGAGGCGGAGAAGTCGGCACCCCATCGGAACGCCTTGAAACACTACGAATACCACATCTTCAATAGGTCGTGCGCCCGCCCGACAGGTCGAAAACGGATGCGGTCGTGAAGCTGTTTTCCTTTGAAACCAGCCAGGCGACCATGGCCGCTGCTTCCTCCACTTCCAGAAACCGGCCGCGGGGAATGCGCACCAACATGTACTCGATGAACTCCTCGGTCAGCGTGTCGAGAATGCGCGTCTTGGCGGTGGCCGGGCTGATGGCATTGACGGCGATGTCGTATTTGGCGAGCTCCTTGCCGAGCGATTTCGTCAGGCCGATGACGCCGGCCTTGGCGGCCGAATAGGCCGACAGGTTGGGATTGCCTTCCTTGCCGGCGACGGAGGAGATGTTGACGATGCGGCCGTAGTTGCGCGCCTTCATCGACGGCACGACCACCTTGTTCACGTAGAAGGTGCCGTTGAGGTTGATCTCGACGACACGCCGCCATTCCTCCGGGTCGTATTCGTCGAGCGGCGCGTTTCCGCCGGCCACGCCGGCCGAATTCACCAGGATCGAAACCGGCCCGACCTCGCGCTCCACCGCGGCATGGGCCTCTTCCAGGGCGGGCAGGTCGGTGATGTCGACCACCTTGCCCGATGCCGCGGAGCCCAGCGCTTCCACCGCCTGGCCGAGGAGGTCGGCGTTCATGTCCCAGAGGCTCACCTTGGCGCCGGAATCGGCCAGCCGCTTGGCAATGGCCAATCCAAGCCCCTGCGCGCCGCCCGTCACCACGGCAACCTGGCCCTCGAGATCGATCCTGTTCATCTCCTGCCCATCCTCCTTGTGTTCCGATTCAGGCGGCGAGTTGAGCAGGTTTCAAGCGGCAATGTCCATGGGCAAGATGCCGGCCGCACGGCCGGAGTTCACATGGTCAGCTGCTTGGTGGAGGATTCGTAGACCACCTTTCCCGTCCCGGCTTCGATCCCCTCCAGGGTCACGTCATAGCCCCACAGATTGCGGATGTGGCGCAACGTGGTGTCCCGGGTCTCCTCCTGCAGCCGAATTCCGTTCCTGACCTGATGCTGCAGCTTCAGATGACGATCGCCCAGAAGGTCGACATCCACGACCTGCACGTCCGGCTGGAGGACGCCGACATCATAGTTGCGGGCGAGCGCCGAGCGCACCTTCTCGTAACCGCGCTCGTTGTGGATCGCGGTGACCTCGCAATAGGGATCGCTCGACCTGTCGGCCAGGAGGAAGAGCCTGAAATCGCGGATGAGCGTCGGGCTCAGATATTGCAGGATGAAGGACTCGTCGCGGTGATTGGCCCAGGCATCGAGCAGCGTCTCGCGCCATTCTCCCTTGCCGGCGATGTCGGGGAACCAGTCTCGATCCTCCGCCGTCGGCTGTGTGGAGACCCGCTGAATGTCCCGCATCATCGCAAAGCCGAGGGCGTAAGGGTTGATGCCCGAAAAGCGTGGATCGTCGAAATCGGGCTGGAAGACCACGTTCGAGTGGCTTTGCAGGAACTCCAGCATGGTGCCTTCGGAGATCCGCCCCTCGTCGTAGAGCTGGTTCATGACGGTGTAGTGAACGAAGGTGGCACACCCCTCGTTCATCACCTTCGTCTGGCGCTGCGGATAGAAATATTGCGCGATCACCCGCACGATCCGCAGGATCTCGCGCTGCCATGGCTCCAGGATGAGGCTGTTCTTCTCCAGGAAGTAAAGCAAATTTTCTTCCGGCAGGTTGAGCGAACGCTTGCGTTCCAGGTACTCTTGCTCGCGCGCGTCCGAGCGCCCGCCGGACTTGGCCTTCGGCAGCGTGCGCCAAAGGTCGCTGTAGGTCTGCTCCTCGTATTCCAGCCGCTCGCGCACCCGCTCACGCTCCTTCTCCGAGGAAAGCCGCGGCGCTCGCCGGTAGCGGAAAACACCTTGGTCCATCAGCGCATGGGCGGAATCCAGAATGTTCTCCACCGCGGCGAGGCCGTAGCGCTCCTCGCAGCGCGCGATGTATTTCTTGGCGAAATCCATATAGCTGAGAATGGCGCTCGCATCGGTCCAGCGCTGGAAGAGATAGTTGTTCTTGAAGAAGTGGTTGTGGCCGAAGGCGGCGTGAGCCGTCACCAGGGCCTGCATCGTCATGGTGTTTTCTTCCATGAGATAGGTGATGCAGGGGTTCGAGTTGATGACCAATTCATAGGCCAGCCCCCGCTGTCCCTTGCGGTAGAGGTGCTCCTCGAACACGAAGCGCTTGCCGAAGGACCAGTGCTGATACATCAGCGGCATGCCGATCGAGGAATAGGCGTCGAGCATCTGCTCCGACGAGATGATCTCGAGCTGGTTCGGATAGATGTCGAGCCCCAGGTCTCCGACCGCGATCTCCTCGATCGCGTCGTAGACGCGCGACAGCGTTTCGAAGTTCCAGTCGGAACCCTCGAACAGCAGACCCGCTCCTTTCGCCCCTTTTTTCACACCCATCGACGCCTACCTGCGCATCTGGACAATTGGCTGCTTGGCGAAAAGTTTGCGGAAGACCGGATAGATATCCGCCGGACGGGCGATGCGCGTTATCTGGAAATTCGGCCATTGCTCGGCCACCGTCCGGTAGGCCCGCCAGAGCGAAGTGCCGTTGTCGGTCGCCCCGAAGATCTCCGTCTCCCGCTCGTCAATGATCTCGACATAGGCGTAGTACTGGCTCAGTCGCATCACTTCCTCGTGCAGAAGCGAGGCGCAGCGTTCCGAGTCGCCGGCGATGTTGTCGCCGTCGGAGGCCTGCGCGGCGTAGATATTCCACTCCCGCGACGGATAGCGCTCGCGAATGATGTGCAGCATCTCCTCAAGCGCGGTGGAGACCACCGTGCCGCCGCTCTGGGTGGAATAGAAGAAAGTCTCTTCATCCACCTCCCGCGCCTCGTGCGTATGGCGGATGAAGACGATGTCGATCCGCTCGTAACGGCGCTTCAGGAAAAGGTGCAGGAGCACGAAAAATCGCTTGGCGAGGTCCTTCTCCCGTTCGCCCATGGAACTCGAGACGTCCATCAGGCAGAACATCACCGCGCTCGCATTGGGCAACGGCTGCGGCTCGAAACGGTTGAAGCGGATGTCGAGCGGATCGACGAAAGGGATCACCTTGCGGCGGCGCTCCAGCGTTTCGAGCTCTTGCCGGAGTGTCTCGAGACGCTCCTGATTTCCAGCGGGGTCCGCCTCCAGTCTGGCGACCTCCTCGGCAAGCGCCTCCACTTGCCTGCGGCTCGGCCGGCGCAGGGCCAGGCGGCGGCCATAGCTGTTGCGCATGGTGCGCCCGACATTGATGTTGTTGGGGGTGCCGGAAGTGGCGTAGCCGGCCCGGCGCGGCTTGTGTGCGATCGCTTCCTTCAGATTGAGCTTCACCATGTCGGGAAGCTCGAGATCCTCGAAAAAAAGGTCCAACACCTCCTCGCGCGACAGGACGAAGCGGAAATCGTCTTCGGCTTCGCCGATGCCGGCATTCGAGCCGCCCTCCCCGGCGCCGCCACCGGGCTTCGGCAGCCGGTCGCCGGGCGAGAACTCCTTGTTACCGGGCAACACATGCTCGCGCTCGCCGCCCGTCCGGGCTTTCTGAAAAGACGGCTCGCTCGTATCGCGGTCGGGCATGGGCACCGAATGCTTGGTATCCACGTCCGCGATCTTGCCGGATTTGACCTGTTCCTTGATAACGCGCTTCAGTTCCTCGCGCGCCCGCTTCAGGAAGCGCCGCCGATTGCCGAGGCTCTTGTCCTTCGGGTTAAGGCGACGGTCGATGAAATTCGGCATCGGTCATCCCGCGCGCGCCCATCTCAGCCCGCCTTGTTCACGCGCATGTACCAGTCGACCAGCCGCCGGACCTGGCGTTCGGTGTAACCGCGCTCCACCATGCGCTGGACGAACTCGGCATGCTGCTTCTCTGTCTGCGAATCCTTCTTGGAGCCGAAGCTGATCACCGGCAGGAGATCCTCGACCTGGCCGAACATCCGCTTCTCAATAACCTCACGCAGCTTCTCGTAGCTCGTCCAGGAGGGATTGCGCCCGTGGTTCCTGGCGCGTGCCCTCAGCGTGAACTTCACCACCTCGTTGCGGAAATCCTTCGGATTGGCGATGCCGGCCGGCTTTTCGATCTGCGACAGCTCGCTGTCGAGGATTTCCCGGTTGAGGATCTGCCCCGTGTCCGGATCCTTGAAGTCCTGGTCTTCAAGCCAGGCATCCGCATAGGCGATATAGCGGTCGAAGAGGTTCTGGCCGTACTCGCTGTAGGATTCGAGATAGGCCTTCTGGATTTCGTGGCCGATGAACTCCGCATAGCGCGGCGCGAGCTCCGACTTGATGAAGTCGAGATAGGCGGTCTCCTGCTCCTTGGGGAACTGCTCCCGCTTGATGGCCTGCTCAATGATGTACATGAGGTGCACCGGGTCGGCGGCCACTTCCTTGGTGTCGTAGTTGAAGGTCTCCGACAGCACCTTGAAGGCAAAGCGCGTGCTCACACCGGTCATGCCCTCGTCGACGCCGGCGGTATCCCGGTACTCCTGCACCGACTTCGCCTTGGGATCGATATCCTTCAGGTTCTCGCCGTCATAGACCCGCATCTTCGTGTAGAGCGGCGAGTTCTCGTGCTCGTGCAGCCGGGTGGACACGGTGAAGCGGCTCAGGATCTCCAGCACCTCCGGTGCGCAGGGATTGCTGACGAGCTCGCTTTCGCGCAGGAGCTTTTCGTAGATCTGCTTCTCCTCGGTCACCCGCAGGCAATAGGGCACCTTGACCACCAGGATGCGGTCGAGGAAGGCCTCGTTGTTCTTGTTGTTCTTGAACTGCAGCCACTCCGACTCGTTGGAGTGGGCGACCACGATGCCTTGGTAGGGGAAGGCGCCGAAGTTCTCCGTTCCGTTGTAATTGCCTTCCTGGGTGGCCGTCAGAAGCGGATGCAGGACCTTGATCGGTGCCTTGAACATCTCGACGAATTCGAGCAGCCCTTGGGTCGTGCGGTTGAGCCCGCCGGAATAGGAATAAGCGTCCGGGTCGGCCTGGCTGAAATTTTCGAGCTGGCGGATATCGACCTTGCCCACCAGGGAGGAGACGTCCTGGTTGTTCTCGTCACCGGGCTCCGTTTTGGCGATGCCGATCTGGCGCAGCCGAGACGGTATCAGCTTAACGACGCTGAATTTGGAGATATCGCCGTCGACCTCATCGAGCCGCTTGGTGGCCCATGGCGAGATCAACCCGGTCAGCCGCCGCCTGGCGATGCCGTACTTATCCTCCAGAAGCTCGGCCATACGGTCGGGATGAAACAGGCCCAGCGGCGACTCGAAGACCGGACTGATCTGCCCGTTCATGGCCAGCGTATAGATGGGCCGCTGCTCCATCAGCTTCTTCAGCCGCTCGGCAAGGGAAGACTTGCCCCCGCCGACAGGCCCCAGGAGGTAGAGGATCTGCTTGCGCTCCTCCAGCCCCTGCGCCGCATAGCGGAAGTACCCCACGATGCGCTCGATCGTGTCCTCCATGCCGTAGAAATCGGCGAAGGCGGGATAAATCTTGATGGTCCGGTTGGCGAAAATACGGCCAAGGCGTTCGTCCGCACTCGTATCGACGAGGGTCGGCTCTCCGATCGCGTCCACCATCCGCTCGGCAGCGGTGGCATACATGGACGGGTCGTCGCGACAGGCGAGAAGATACTCCTGCAGGCTCATCTCCTCGCGTGTGGTGCTCGTGTAAATCTCCGAAAAGAGATCGAAGACTTCAGATTCTCTCCTTTGCATCGTGCTCTCTCGTGACAGGGCGGGTTGAGGGCGTTTGCGTCGCGGCCTGTCGGCTCCTGTGTCGGTTGAACGGTTTCTCACCTGCAAAGGTTCCTCACGGAACCCACACGACTCAACACATTCGGAAAGGTTACCGTAGTCCCGGCAACGTGGATAGGCCGTCGCACCGTACCCCGCGCATATTCACATCCCGCATTTTCAAGACCGTCCGGTTCCTTCTTTCCGACGTTCCTAGCGGTATCACTTCGCAGTTGGACAAGCGCGGCCCTATCGGCCCATCACCGTGCGCTGGCGGGTGGCTTCACCACCTGCGGGTCGGTGCGCCCATCCAGCTTGCTGACTGTCTTTTAGATGGGGATCATAGGAGGAGTGAGTCAAGCGCCAAGGGCGGCCGACCGGTACGCTTCGCACGGCCGTCCTCGATACGGTCGGCCGTGCGAAGACAGACAAAAACCCAAGGGCCGGCTAGGGCATCATCTCCCTGATCTTGTAGGCGACCTCCGTGCGGTTGGTCGCGTTTAGCTTTTTCATGATGTTACGGATGTGGACCTTGACCGTGCTTTCGCAAAGCTGCAGTTCGTAAGCGATGATCTTGTTCGCTTTGCCGCGACGCAGTGCTTCGGCAACCTCCGCTTCACGCGCGGTCAAAAGATTGTCCAGGCCGCTGACCCGGTTGCTCCGTGCGTTGATCACGTCGCGCATGGCCAGGACCCCGCTGGCAGGCACGAAGACACCGCCCGCGCGCGCCAGCAGAATGGCCTCGGCGGCCACACCGACACCGACGTTGCTGGGAATGTAACCCCGTGCGCCAGATTCCAGCGCCTTCAGAATCTGACCGAGATCGTCCGTATCGGCCACCACGATGACGGGGCTGGCCACGAACTCTTCCGACAGGCGCTGAATCTCACCGCTGACGGTCGGCTCCGTCACCCTTCTGCTCCCGGCGATGAAGAGCACCGCCGAGGGTTCGCGAAAATCATGACGCTCGCGCCATTCTTCCGCCGAACCCACGGCGATGAATTCCATCGCCGGATTTTGTGTTGCGAGACTGCGGGAAAGACACTCTCTGTCGAGTGCACGCGGATCAATCAGCAGCACAAGATCCCGTTGGGCCTCCCCGCCGAGTCCACGTCCTGCTTCGTAACCCTTAATCTTCTGCAGCGTCCCCGTTATTTGCGGCGCCTGTCCAAAACCAGGCGTCTGCGTAATCGCGTTTGTCAACTCCACGACACAACTCCCCTGACAATTTATGCGGAGTCCCGAACTCCACATTTGTAGGCACATGGCCTCTCGGATACTTTGCCTGAACTTCCAGCAATGTTGCCACTCATTTCTTGGTAGATAAACTTACCCCGCCCCAAAGCATCGGTATGATTCCGACTTGGGCAACTTGGATGATATTATCTGCACAGTTGTGTACTACGCGCACTAACTTGGATTAATCTCTAGTCATTTTTTTACCAATTGATAAGAGATTAGGCACCTATGGGTTGTTTCTGTATATACGTGACAACTTAAAGTTGTTGGTGCCTAGCGGGCTCTCAATGCGAGATATGACGCATCAAACTGAGCAAGTTGGACCAGTCCCTCGAAATCGGTGATTTCGACGACCCCGCCGCGAAATGACACGTATCCGGCTTCACGCAATTCCTTCAGAACGCGGTTGACGTGAACGGCTGTCAGGCCGAGTGCGTCAGCGAGGTCGGCCTGCGTCAGCGGACACGAAAAGCGCCGCACCCCGTCCTTCTCCCGGACATTGACGCGGTGTGCGAGTTCGACGAACAGATGCGCAGTGCGCTCCACCGCGCCGCGCCGGCCGATATTGACGAGATGCTCGGCCAGTCGCGCATAGCGCCGGGCCATTCCCTTGAGAACCGCCTCCGAAACAGGCTCAGGATAGTGCAACAATGTTTTGTAGCTAGGGCCCGGCAACTCAATGATCGTCACGGGAGACAGTGCCGTGATGATCTCACGCGCCCACTCGGTGGTGCCGATGGTCACGATATCGCCGGGAAGCGAAAGGTCGAGCACCGTCCGCGCCCCGCTGGTCAGTGCCTTTCCGGAGGCCACCCAGCCGGAAACGATCAGGAGGATAGCCTGCCTGCTGTCGTCCCAGTCGGCGATCGTCGCACCGGTTGCGTAGGTTCGCCGCTTGATCCTGCCGCCAAAGTCGTCTTTCGAACGCTCGGGGCGGGACGGCCCCCTATCGGCCGAGGCAATCGCATCAAGGGACTTCAGAATGTCTCCGAAAAACCCCACCATGCCTGAAGCATGCCCCTTCCCGCGGGCCGGCGACCTAAGCCGACGCCAAGCCCGGATTTAGTCATTCATAACATGCATATTTTCCCCTAGGGATTTCTCCTAAGGTGGTAGCAGCGACCATTTCGAAGGATTTTTGGCCTAACGAACGAGCTTTTCAGGGAAAAACATGCTTAGAACATGGATCACATTGTCGTGATCCGTCTAAATGACCGCCCATCCACAAAGAGGAATCCAGCTTTCCCGCCTGATAGGCGCAGGAATGCTGCCGCACGCTCGAGGTGTCGTCACGCCGATCGCGCCGCGCAAGTAGCTCTGCAGCCTCTCAAACGGAGTAGAACGATCATCTGCCTAGCCCGAGTTGGTAGCGCGCTAACACCATTCGTCTCTGAGTTTGCACAAAAATCTTAGCTGGTTCAAACGGATACGGCTTTATGATCCGCGCCGCCGGCGCTGAAAGGGGCCGGCGCGTCATGTGAGATTCCGGAGCGGGAAAATCGGCCGTTTCCTTCATGAACCGCCGCACGGCACGCGGTTCGAAAAGCGAGCGGCGGATCGGTATAGAAGAAGATGTGGCACGCCAGCAGTTCTCGAACGATGATCGGGCAGACCGAGATGCCGCGCATGCTGGCCCTGATCCAACGCTGCGCCGAAAGACTTACGCTCGATCTGTCGGATCTGCATGTTGTTGCGCCGGCCACGACGGGCTATCAGGCGGCGACGGCAACGCTGGCGCTTCTGGCCGGCGCGGCCAGCGTGACCGCCGTCACCCGTCCGTCGAACCGGTACCATTCCGCCGGCGAATCCGCGGACGTTACGGAGTCGCTCGCCGCACTCGCCGGCGTGCACAACGAATTGCGGATCTGCGAGCGCATCGATCACCAGACCTGCAGCAGCGCCAACATTCTGATCAACTGTGATCCGGTACGCCCCATCACAAGATCCCTCATAGAACGCCTCCCCGACCGCGCCGTCATCGCCGTGGCAGGCGAGCCCTGGACGTTGCTGGCCGGCGACATCGACGTGAAGGCGAGCAGGGAGCATCGGATCCCCGTATCCGCGGTCAACGAATCCCACCCGGACGTGGGCGGTACAGACTATCATCCAGCTTTGTGTCTGAAGCTCTTCAGCGCCGCGCGCGTGGCGGTCCGCGACGCCAGGGTGGCACTGATCTGCGGCAATCCGCTGGCTGGCAACCTCGAACGGGGACTGCGCGCGGCGGGCGCCCGGATTGTCGTGTTCCCTCGTCCAGACATGGTGTTCGAGCACGCCTGGAATGCCGTCGTGCTCGCCCAGCGGCCGACCACGGACATGCAGCTGGATATCCGAGACCTCGGCCACCTGGCCAAGGTCGCGCCCGACGCCGTCATCCTCCAATATTGGGGCGACATCGACCGCAAGGCGGCTCGCTATTTTGGCCTCGAAGTGTGGCCGCCACGAACGCCCGGCCGAGGCAGGCTGGGACTGCCCCTGGAAGTGCTGGGTCCTGAGCCGACGATCCAGCTCGCCGCCAGCGCGCTGAAAGCGGCGGAACTCGTCCTGGCCGGCAAACCGCTGCATCCGGGTGGGCTGGCGCAGGTCCTCAATCCCAATGAATGGATCGAAAGCTGAATGCCCCGCCGGCAGCGCAAGCGCTCCTGAACGACCGGATGCGAAAGGGCTGGCACTGTGCACCGACCCTCTCACCCGCCCCTTTGGAGAAGGTCGGGCCCGGTCAATCCGCTCATTTTTCGGTCTCGATTCTGGTTTCGATTTCGAGGCGGTATCGTGCGGGGGTTGTTTTCCAGAGTTCGGTGAGGGCGCGGCGGACGGTTCGGGTGCGGTCCCTGGCGAGGCGGCTGTCGGCGGCGGCGTCGATGTAGGC
>NZ_JBHSUM010000039.1:0-33174 GCF_042660605.1 Nitratireductor sp. GCM10026969 | reverse complement strand
GGCGCTGTGTCGGGGCCGGCCGGCGGCTGAAGCGCATCGGCGATTCGCCCGCCATAGGGACCGGTCGAATAGGCGAGCGCGACCACGAACAAAAGGGCGGCGATCGCCCGCAATCCCCACGGGTCCCGCTCCGGGACCGTGGTCTGCGGCAGATCGCCATGCAGCCGCGAAAGCCGCTCGGCCATGCGCCTTTGATGCTCGCGCCACAGCGCGGCGGCAAAGGCGTCGTCGCCATCGCCAGACAGGCGGTCCGTCTGCGCCGACACGGGCGCATGTTCGAGCAGGTTGGACCGCTCGATGCGCCGGTCGACTTCCGCCCGGGTGGGCATGCTGAAGCGCCTGAAGGGCCAGAGCGATGAGAGCGCGGCCAGCCCGAGCACCGCCAGGAGGCCGAGCCGCCCCCAGTCGGGCAGGATGCGGAACACGCCAAGCCATGCGAAGCTGAGAAACAGGCTGGCCACCACCACCAGCGGCAGGAGAAGCGGCCACAGGCGCTCCAGCACCATTGCGCCATGCACCACCGCCCGCGTTCGTCCGAGGCGCGCGAAAAGTCCGTACATCGATCGGTCTCTGGTTCGGTTCTCGGCCATCGTCCGCCCAGATTGCGGGGCGTGCGGCGGCATGCGGCACGCCTTGGCCCCTCAACATAGCAACAAAGACGGCGAAGGCGAGGCATGCGGACCAAAGAATTTCCCCGCCGTGCTCACGAATCCGTCAGCGCCGGCACACGGGGCCCTATTTGCGGTCGACGGCGCCGACGTCGAGCAGCGGGGATGCGTCGATGGCGCCGGCGTTGAGCATGGCGCCGACGCGTTCCAGGGCCGCCACGATCATCGCCTGCTCCCAGTCCGGCAGAGCCTCGAATTGCTCGGAAAAGGTCCGCTGCAGCGGGTTCGGGGCGGCTTCCAGCATGTCTCGTCCCGCCTGTGTCGGCGCCACCCAGACGACGCGTCGGTCCTGCTCGCCGCGCGTGCGCGTCACCAGTCCTCTGGCCTCCAGCTTGTCGACCAGTGCCGTGGCGGTCGCCTGCCCGACGCCGGCACGGGAGGCGATGTCCTTCGGCGTGAGCCGGCCGGCGGCGGCCGCGATCTCCAGCACGATGAGCTGTGGCGTGGTCAGTCCGGTCGCGCGTGCCAGCGTGCGGGCGTTGAGTTCGGTGGCACGCAGGATGCGCCTGAGCGCTATGAGGCTGGTTTGGGTGCGGTTTTCCATGAGCGAGCCGAATACAGGAGGGATCATCGCCTTGATAACAGAAAAAATATGATTTGATTAGCGAATAAATTCGCCCGCAAAATCAGGTGGAAAGCGGGCTTTGCGCGGCATCGCAGCCAAAAATTCCATCTCGCCTGTTGAAATATCCTTCGTCCATCGTAATATTCCGACCCGCAGAGAGGAGTGTCATGCAAAGCAACAACATCCAGCTTGTTCGAAAACGATCAGGCGATATTACCTTTCGCACCCCACGCACCGAGGATGGTGCGGATGTCTGGCGCCTGATCAGAGCCTGTGAGCCCCTCGACGAGAATTCCCTTTACTGCAACCTTTTGCAGTGCGACCATTTCAGCGACACCTGCGTGGTCGCCGAGCGCAAGTCCGACGGAGCCATCGTCGGCTGGATTTCCGGCTATCTGATGCCGGATGACCCGTCGACGCTCTTCGTCTGGCAGGTCGCCGTTGACGAAAGCGCTCAGGGCCAGGGCGTCGCCAAGAGAATGCTTTCGGCCCTTCTGGCGCGGGAGATCTGCGCCGATGTCCGCGGCCTCAAGACCACGATCACCTCCGAAAATGCGGCGAGCTGGGCGCTCTTCAAGTCTTTCGCCCGCAACCAGGGGGGCAAGCTGAAGAGCGTGCCCTATTTCCGCAGGGAAGACCATTTCGACGGGGCCCACGCCACCGAACACATGGTGATGATCACCCTGCCCGAGGAGGCGCGCAGCGCGGCCTGATAAAGGCTCAGCCACGACGCCCCGACAATTTAATCCGAAGGGAAAACCATGACGACCGTACGAACGGACGATAAAGCTATCTTCGAGCGCCGCGAATCCGCGGCGCGCAGTTACTGCCGCAGCTTTCCGGTTGTGTTCGAAAAGGCTTCCGGCGCGACGCTGACCGGCAACGACGGCCGCGACTATATCGACTTCCTCGCCGGCTGCTCGTCCTTGAACTACGGGCACAACGACCCGGATATGAAGGCCGCCCTCATCGAGCACATGCAGGCCGACGGCCTGGCCCACGGGCTCGACATGTACACGGGCGCCAAGGCGGACTTCCTGGACGCGTTCGAGCGCATCGTGCTGAAGCCGCGTGATATGGACTACCGCATGATGTTCATGGGCCCGACGGGCGCAAACGCGGTCGAGGCCGCGCTCAAGCTCGCCCGCAAGGTCACCGGCCGCACCAACGTCATCGCCTTCACCAACGGCTTCCACGGCGTGACGCTGGGCGCGCTCGCCGCCACCGGCAACGGCTATCATCGCGGCGGCGCCGGGGTGCCGCTCTCCGGCGTCACCCGCATGCCCTTCGAAGGCGCGATGGGCGGCGACCTCGACACGGCCGACTTCCTGAATCGCATGCTGTCGGAGCCTTCGAGCGGCGTCGAGCCGCCGGCGGCGATCATCCTGGAGACGGTCCAGGGCGAAGGCGGGCTGAACGCCGCCTCGCGCGAGTGGGTGCGCCGCGTGGCCGAGATCGCGCGCAATCACGGAGCCCTGCTCATCGTTGATGACATCCAGGCCGGCTGCGGCCGCACCGGTCCCTTCTTCTCGTTCGAGGAAATGGGTGTCGAGCCGGACATCATCACCATGGCGAAGTCGCTTTCCGGCCTCGGCCTGCCTTTCGCGACACTGCTGGTGAAGCCGGAGTACGACATCTTCGGCCCTGCCGAACACAACGGCACCTTCCGCGGCAACAATCACGCCTTCGTCACCGCGCGGGTCGCGCTGGAGAAATTCTGGGCCGACCGCACGCTGCAGGAGGCGGTGCTGAAGAAGACCTCCTATCTGAAGTCGCGCCTGGCGAAGATCGCCGATCGGCTGCCCGCCGCACGTCTTAAGGGCCGCGGCATGATGCAGGGCGTCGACGTCGGCTCGGGCGAACTGGCGAGCGAAATCTGCGCCCGCTGCTTCGAGAACGGCCTCGTTATCGAGACCTCCGGCGCCCATGACGAGGTGGTGAAAGTGCTCGCGCCGCTCACCATCGACGAAGAGACCTTCGCCCGCGGCCTCGACATTCTCGAGGAGGCCGTGAGCGAAATTGCCCAGTCCACGAAAATTGCCGCGGAGTAATTGAAATGATCGTGCGTGATCTGAACGAAGCCAAGAACACCGAGCGCCACGTTTTCTCGAAGGGCTGGGACAGCGTCCGGCTGCTTTTGAAGTCGGACAATATGGGCTTCAGTTTCCATATCACCACCATTCATGCCGGCGCCGAACTGCCCATGCATTACAAGAACCACCTCGAAAGCGTCTATTGCGTCGACGGAACAGGCTCGATCGAGGACTGTGCCACCGGAGAGATTCACAAGATTCGTCCTGGTGTCGTCTATGCGTTGGACAAGCACGACAAGCACATCCTGCGCGCCGACGCGGAAAAGCCCATGATCATGGCTTGCGTCTTCAACCCGCCCGTCACGGGCAACGAAGTTCACCAGGACGATGGCTCCTACGCACTGGAGGCCGAGTCGGCGTGATCCCACGCCGACAAAACCAAAAGAAGAAGGAGAATAACCATGTCTGCGATCAATCAAGCACATGAACGAAGACCGGATACCTATCCGACCCGCCTGCCACAGGAGCGTTGGCTGCCGCGCGCGGACAGGATCGTGTGGAGCCAGTGGCGCCCCGATGCCCCGCTGACGGCCCAGCAGGCCGACCAGTTCGACCGCGACGGCTTCCTCGTGCTCAAGGACCTCTTCTCGGAGGAAGAGGTGAAGGCGCTGATGGCCGAGTCCGCTGCGTTGCGCGGCGGCGAGCGCAACCTGGAAGAAGACAGCGTCATCACCGAGCCGAACTCGGACGAGGTGCGCACCATCTTCAAGCTCCCCGAGCAGAGCCCGCTCTTCAATCGCCTGGCCTGTGACCGCCGTCTGGCCGGCATCGTCAGCTTCCTTCTGGGTGACAGCGTTTACGTCCACCAGTCGCGGCTGAACTACAAGCCGGGCTTCACCGGCAAGGAATTCTACTGGCACTCGGATTTCGAGACCTGGCACGCCGAGGACGGCATGCCGCGCATGCGCGCTGTCTCCGCTTCCCTGCTGTTGACGGACAACGACGCGCTCAACGGCCCGCTCATGCTGATGCCGGGCTCCCATAAGCATTTTATCGCCTGCGCTGGCGAGACGCCCGAGGACAACCACAAATCCTCGCTGAAAAAGCAGGAGATCGGCGTCCCATCGCATGAGGCACTGGAGAAGCTCGCGGGCGAGCACGGCGTCCACGCCGCCACCGGAAAGGCCGGCACGCTGGTGCTGTTCGACTGCAACACGATGCACGGTTCCAACGGCAACATCACGCCGTTCCCCCGCTCGAACGCGTTCTTCGTGTTCAACGCCATGTCCAACCAACTCGAGGAGCCTTTTGGCGCCAAGAAGCCGCGCCCGGATTTCCTGGCTCAGCGCGGCGAGGCCAAGGCCGTCGAGGTGGTGACCGGCAAGCTGGTTTGACCGAGGAGGCAAGGCCCCAAGCCATGACACGACTGCAAGAGGCAAGCGCCGCGCTGGATCGCGGCGCCCCGAAGGACGCGCGACCCGGCCACACCGTCGAGAAGATCGGCGGTACGTCCATGAGCCGGGCGCGCGAGCTCATCGACACCATTCTCATCGGCAAGCGCGAAGGCGAGGCGCTCTATCGCCGCGTCTTCGTCGTCTCCGCCTTCGGCGGCATCACCGACAAGCTGCTGGAGCACAAGAAATCCGGCGAGCCGGGCGTCTATGCGCTGTTTGCCCACGCGGACAACGAGCATGGCTGGATGGACACGCTGAGCGATGTCAGCCGCGCCATGCGCGAAATCAATGCCGAGATGTTCGACGATGCCGGCGACCGGCACGCCGCGGACGATTTCGTGCGCGAGCGCATCGAAGGCGCGCGCGGCTGTTTGATCGACCTGCAGCGCCTGTGCTCCTACGGACACTTCCAGCTTGCAGAGCACATGCAGACAATCCGCGAGATGCTGTCGGCGCTCGGCGAGGCGCATTCGGCCAACAACCTCGCTTTGCTTTTGCGCCGACACGGCGTCAACGCGCGCCTGATCGACCTGACGGGCTGGCGCGATGAATCTCAGCCCCACCTTAAGGACCGCATCGAGACGGCCTTTGCCGAGGTCGATTTCGCGCGCGAGCTGCCCATCGTCACCGGCTACGCGCAGTGCCGAGAGGGATTGATGCGCGAGTTCGACCGCGGCTACTCGGAGGTGACCTTCGCCACGATCGCTGCCCAGACCGGCGCGAGAGAGGCCATCATCCATAAGGAGTTCCACCTTTCCAGCGCCGACCCGCGGCTGGTGGGGGCCGAGAACGTGCGCAAGATCGGACGCACCAACTACGATATCGCCGACCAGCTTTCCAACATGGGCATGGAAGCGATCCATCCGAAAGCGGCCAAGAAGCTGCGCCAGGCCGGCGTTCCGCTGCGCGTGGCCAACGCCTTCGAGCCGCACGACCCCGGCACGCTCATCGACGCCGAGCCCGCCGACGGGCCGGGCGTGGAGATGGTGACGGGTCTCTCCGTCACCTCGCTGGAAGTCTTCGAGCAGGACATGGTGGGCGTGAAAGGCTACGACGCCGCCATTCTCGAGATGCTGACGCGCCATCGCGTACGCATCGTCTCCAAGGTGTCGAACGCCAACTCGATCGTTCATCACGTGGAGGCGCCGCTGAAGGCGATCCGCCGTGTCGAACGGGATCTCGCCGCACTCTACCCCTCCGCCCGCATCACCACGCGGCGCGCAGGAATGGTCTCGGTCATCGGCCGCGACCTGAGGGGACTCGACATCATGCTCAAGGGGCTGACGGCGCTGTCGGAAGCCGGCATCAGGCCGATTTCGGCACAGGAGACCGGCCGCGGCGTCGACGTTCAGTTCGTCGTGGCGAGCGAGGATCGGGAAAAGGCGGTGAAGACGCTGCATCGCATCTTCGTCGAAGCCGGCGCGAAGGCCTCGCTGGCCGAGGCGGCTTGAGGCCGCCCGTTACGTATGTACCGGCAGCGCCCCTTCACGGTCCCGCAGTTCGGGTCCATCAAGGGGCGCTTTAGTCCAGGAAAAGTGGAAGCCGGTTTTCCGTCCGGAATTGCGTGAAATCAAATGTTAGATCAGTTCACCGTTTCCGTGAAACGGTGAACTGATCTAGCGCGCCAGCACGTCTTGCCATTCCGGGTTTCGGCGAAACTGCGACGCCGCGAAGGGGCAAAGCGGCGTAATCTTCAAGCCCTGCATCCGCGCGGCCTCCACCGCATGCGCCACAAGGGCCTGGCCGACGCCCTTCCCCCCGGAACGCGGTCGGCACGTCCGTGTGGTCAATAATGATCTGGCTCGTCCCAACCTTGGTAAAGGTAAGCTCCGCCTCCTCCCCTCCATCGGCATAGACATAGCGGCCCTTCGTGCCAAGGTCGTGAAATTCGATGCGCGACGCATCAACCATCGTCATTCCCCTCCTTTCCATATCCGCGCAGGAAACGCTCTGCCGTGTCCATCTCGCCTGGACGCAACTCGTGCCCGCCCTCATGCCAGAAAATCTCGGCTTCCGCCCCGCCAGCCGCCAGATGGGCCATCAACCTCTCGGTCAACTCCGGCGGGCAGATCGGGTCCCGCCGGCCGGCGGTAACGAGCAGCCGTGTGGTCAGCCGCTCACCCTTCAGGCGCGGTGCGAAAGGGATGAGCGGGTGCATCAGCACCGCCGCGTCGAACAGCGTCGGCGCGGCGAAAACGACCGTCGCCAGGATGTTGGCGCCGTTCGAGTAGCCGAGGCCGAGCACGGCATTCGGCTGCTCCCGTTCCACGTGCGCGCGCACGAAGCCCGCCATCTTCTCCGTCGCGCGCGCCAGATCCTCCATGTCGTAGACGCCTTCGCCGGTGCGCCGGAAGAAGCGCGCCGCGCCGCCTTCGCTGACGTCTCCACGCGGCGCCACGATGCCGGCTTGCGGGAGGACCCCTTGCCAGAGCGACAGGAGCTGGCGTTCGTCACCGCCCGTTCCGTGAAAGAGGAAGAGCAGCGCCCGGCCCGGCCCCGCGCTCACCACATGGTGCACATAGGCATCGGTCGACATGGGCCTAATCCCCGATCGGCGGAAGGTGCTTTTCGAGATGCGCACGCAGATGCGCATGCTGCTCGGGCAGCTTCAGCGCCTCGCCGAGATGCGCCGGGTCCTCATCGCGCGCAAAACCGGGTTCGTTGGTGGCGATCTCGAACAGGACGCCGCCCGGCTCGCGGAAATAGATGGACAGGAAATAGTCCCGGTCGATCACGGGCGTGACGCCGAACCCTTCGGCGACCAGCGCCTCGCGGACAACCTTCTGCGCCGCCGCGTCGGCAACGGCAAAGGCGATGTGATGCACCGAACCGGCACCCTGGCGCGCCGGTGCGGCCGCGGGATCGCTTTCCAGATCGATGATCGCGGCACCGTTTCCATCCGGCCGCACCAGACGGTGCATGCCACCCTCACGCGCCCCCTCGCGAAAGCCCATGAGCTGCAACAAATCCGCAGTCGGCCCAAGTTCCTGCAATGTCAGTTTGGCGGAATGAAAGCCGCGAATGGCATGCTCGTCCGGTATGCCGGCCGCCTGCCACGGCGCCCGCGTATCCTCGGCCGCTTCCGCAAGCGCAAAGCCGTCACCGTCCGGACCGTCGAAATAAAGCCGGGCCTCGCCCAGATAGGTGCCGCGGCGAACACCGCTCACCGTGTTGGCGGCGAGATGCTTCTCCCAGAAAGCAAGGCTGCCTTCGGGCACGGAGAAAACGGTGGTGCTCACTTCCCCCGCCCCGCGCGTGCCGCGGGCGATGTTCGGGAAGGGAAAATACGTCAGGACGGTTCCCGGCTGGCCGGAACCGTTCGCGTAGTACAGATGATAGACATCCGGTGCGTCGAAATTCACTGTCTTCTTGACGCGGCGCAAGCCCAGAACCCGGGTGAAGAACCCATCCGTCCTGGCGGCGTCCCGCGCCATTGCCGTGATGTGATGAATGCCCTGGATCGAGTCGAGCATGGTGGTGTCCTTTCGACGTTCAGCCGACCGGTCGTGGTCCCGCCTCAGATGAGATGCCGTGCTGTGCCGCGACAGTCCTCATCGGGTGGATGCACTGTTCGGCGAAGAAAGACAGTCTCACATTCTCCCGCCCCGGCACAGAAAAAACCCCGCACCGGTTGCCCGGTGCGGGGCTCTGGCTGCCTACCGAGGGGCCTACTGCAGGCGTTGCTGATCGCGCTGCTCGGTGTAGGACGCCTCGTCGTACTCGGGCTGCGCCTCGAGTTCTTCCTGGGTGTATTCGGTGTAGAGATAAAGGTCGCCGTTCTCGTCGGTCATGAACGAAATGTTGTCCAGACCAACCGCAACCTCCTTCTGTCCTATCCCGAGGAAGCCGCCGACATCGACGATCACGGCATCGATCTCGCCTTCCGGCGTCAGGATCACGTCACCCACTTCGCCGATGTCCTCCTCATTGGCGCCGTAGACATTGGCACCGGTGAGGTTTTCGGCGCGGATCTGGTCTTGCCCGGCATCCTGCAACGAGTTGCGGTCGATCGCACCCGTCTGCGTCTGGTCGGTCGCGGCCTGGTCCTGGGTTGCCGCCGTGGTCTCCTCGGCGGGACGGTCCTGGCGATCCTCGGCAGCCGTCACGTCTTCTTCGAGTACTGGCTCCTCATCGGTCGCCGCCGTCGTCTGGTCGCTCACCCCTTCCTCGGGCGCGGCGGCCATGTCGTCGCTCGGCTGCTGCTCGTCGGTGGCAGTGGCCATGGCATCGTCGGCCCCGTCCGCCGGCGCGGTCTCGTCCGCGGGTGCCGCGGCTGTGGTATCGCCGGTCTGGTCGGTCATGTCCGCACCCGTCTGATCATCGGCAGGAGCCATGGCTGTCTCGCCGGCCTGGTCCATGCCCGCCTGATCGTCCGCCGGCGCCATCGCGGTTTCACCCGTGGCGTCCTCGGAACCCTCCTCAGGCGCCGGCGCGGCGGCCAGGTCGTCAGCGGTCGCCGGCTGTGTTTCGGCAACGTCGGCGTCCGCCGGCATCGGCCGGTAGGCCGCACGGTCGAACTCCTGCTGGTTCTCCAGCGCGTCGGCAGTGGTCTCGACCACCATATAGCGCTCGCCGTCGTCCCGCTCCGACCACTGTACGAGGTCGTATTCCAGCGCGACTTCCTTCTGTCCTATCCCGAGGAAGCCGCCCACGCCGACGACGATCGCCTGGATGTCGCCCTCCTGATCGATGACCAGGTCGGTGACCTTGCCGATATTCTCGGCTTCTTCTCCGGTGCCGTTATAGACGCTCTCGCCCATCAGGTTCGAGGCAAGTCTTCCCTCGGCGTGGATGGTCATCGGCGTCTGCTGCTGATCTGTTGCCGCCGGATCCTGTGTCACGCTCGGATCGGCGGGCATCGTGTCCTGTGCAAACGCACCGCCTGCCATCAAGGTGGCAATTGCGGTGGTCGCCAAAAGATTGCGGATCATGATAAGCTCTCCATGTGCAGTTTTCTGTACATGGCCGCGCATCCGACCGAACCTGGCAGTGAGGATCGGATGTGCGGCCATCACGTGCCTAGAACGTCGGGCCAAAGAAACGGTTCCGCATACGCCGGTATTGACAGACGGAACGAAACACGACCTGCCCTGTTTCTAGCGACACCGGACCACATTGGAAGAAGAACGTCCATGCACATACGCGCCGTGCTGAACCGAGACGGCGGCACGTTCAGCACCATGAATCTGGACCGTTTCACAGAAGAGATCGTCCAGGCCTTCACCGAAACCGGCCATTGCGTTGCGGCACGACAGGTCGACGGCCACGAAATCGAGGAAGCTCTGCGCATGGCTTGCCGGGATGATGGCGTGGATGCGGTGCTGGTGGGCGGCGGAGACGGGACGATTTCGCTGGCGGCGGGGCTTGTTGCTGAAAGCGGCAAGATCCTCGCCGTACTCCCGGCGGGCACGATGAACCTGTTTGCCCGCAGCATTGCAATCCCGCTGGACCTCGAGGCCGCCGTAACCGCGCTGGCGAACGGCCATGTGCGCGAGGTCGACATCGCACACCTCAACGGACGCCCCTTCGTGCACCAATTCTCGATCGGCATGCACCCGCAGCTCATCAGACTGCGCACTCAGATGCCGTTCCGCGGTCGCCTTGGCAAGATCGCCGCATCGGCCCGGGCCGCGATCACAACCCTTCTCAACCCGCAGAACCTGCGTGTCTCGCTCACCATGGGTGAATCCGAGCTCCTGGCGGAGACCGCCAGCATCAGTGTGACCAACAATCTCTACGGCGAGGGACATCTGCCCTATACCGACAATCCCGACGGCGGCGTGCTGGGCATCTATATCACGCGCGCTCGGCGACGCTCCGACCTCATCGTGCACTTTCTCAACATGGCGATCGGGCGGTGGCGGCAGAACGAGCAGGTGGAAATCCACGAGGCCGGAGAGGTGCGGCTGAGGATTCTCGCCCCGCGGCGCGAGCTCAAATGCTCGATCGACGGCGAACTCTGTCCGCTGGACCGGGACATTCATATTCGCCAGCACCCAAGGGCGCTGCGCGTTCTTGTACCTACGGAGTCTCAAGAGGGTTAGGGGTCGAAGCGGTGAACACTTACTCCGCCACCGTCGCACGCAGCATCCACAGCGCCTTTTCGTGAAAGGTCATACGCTCCGTCAACATGTCGGTAGTGACGAGGTCGCCTTTCTCATCGGCCGCGATCGCGACGGTCCGCATCTTCTTCACCGCTTCCTCGTGGTCCACGATCAGGTCCTCGACCATCTCCATGGCCGAGCGACCCGGCGCGTCGAGTTCGATCGCGGTATCGACGCCGCGGCCGGCGGGCGCATGATGGCCGAGCGCCCGGACCCGCTCGGCGATCACGTCCGTGGCGTTGAAGAGCGCGTTGTACTGCTCCTCGGTCAGGACATGAATCGCGTGAAAGAGCGGCCCGACGACGTTCCAGTGATAGATATGCGTCTTGATCAGCAGCCTGTAGGTGTCGACGAGGATTTCCGACAGGCCGTCGGCAAGCTCCTTTCTGTCCGTAGCGGACAGACCGACATCCATTCTCTCGGCATGCATGCGCGGCTTCAGTACATCTGCAGCCTTGCTCATCGTTCCGGTCCTTCCTTTCGCCGACGCGTCAGTCTTGTGGCTCCATGGATTGCGGCTCGTCGATCGGAATCTCTGTCGACTGCGGCGTCTCGACAGGCTGTTGCTCGTCGATGAAAATGCCATAGATCTCGACGCCCACCCAGACGACGCCGGCCAGAATGATTCCGCCAAGAAGGACCAGAAGAACGGGAAAGCCCTCGCGTCCCTGCCTGGCCTTTTTCGGTGGCACCTTGTCGTTCATGCCTGCACTCCATGTCTTCGGTCGAAGCGGGACCGATTATCGCTCCCGCTTCGACCGACGCTCATACTCGCGGTAGGCCGCAAAACCGGCGAGGCCGGCCAATGCGGTAAGCACTGCAGCCGCGCCGCCCTTCTTGCTCATCAGGGCGGGCAGCATGGCCATTGCCGATGCGCCGGCAAGAGTGCTGGCGTCCGCCGCACGCCGGCGCTGCTGGGCCCGTCGCTGCGCACCGGCAACGATCTTGTAGACGGCAAACACAATCGCGGTAAGGACGGCAAATCCGACCGCAAAACCGATCGCCGCGTCTATGGCGCCCCAACGAATGGCGGCCGCCAGATAACCGGCGAGGATGACAAAGACGAGCGCGAGAAGCGCCGCGATCCCCGCAATCGTATAGGCGACCACGGCGATCTTGATGCGCCGCTTCAAGACATCGGCTTCGCCGGTGGCGAGCAGCGCGAACAATCGGGCAAGCATAGTTGCCCCGCTAGCGACGCATGATCATGGCAAAGAGAAAGCCCACGCCAGCCGCCAGCGCAAGAGCGGTGAGTGGCTTCTCCTGCACAGCCTCCGTGAGGTCGTGCTGCATTTCCTCCGCACTCCCCCGGAACTGTTCGGCGCTTTCCTTCGCGGCTTTGCGCGCCCGCCACATCGAGCGGTTCCCCGTCTCACGCAGATGCTCGGTGAGCTGGGCGATATCCTCGCGCAGCTGCTGAATGTCGGCGTTGATCGTCTGCGCATCGCCCTGCGCGGTATCGCTATCCTTCGATCCCTTTGCGCCCGTTGTCGCCATTGTCCTCTCCTTCCATTTTCAACTGAAACGCACGACCCATGGCGAAGTTCCGGGCTCCTTGCAACCGCCTATGGGAACCTTCGCACGTCAGGCCCGTTTTATGTCGTTCAATCTCGCCGGAGCACCATGAGAGCCAC
The DNA here is from genome assembly GCF_042660605.1 of Nitratireductor sp. GCM10026969. Lineage (NCBI taxonomy): Bacteria > Pseudomonadati > Pseudomonadota > Alphaproteobacteria > Hyphomicrobiales > Phyllobacteriaceae > Nitratireductor > Nitratireductor sp. GCM10026969. The sequence continues at coordinate 20,716 of NZ_JBHSUM010000039.1, read as the reverse complement.
CGAGAGGAAAAGGCCTGGCGCCGCGCCCAGCTCACCGAGGCCGGGCTTCGAGGTGTGGCTCGCGCGAAGCGCGCAGGCGGCGTTGGTCTTCCTCGGCGTAACGGCCTTTTTCTTTATCCTCCAGGCCGGCAGCTTCCTGCTTGTCCCCGTCGCCCTCGCAGTGGTTGTCGGTCTCATGCTCTCGCCGATCGCCCTGCGGATGGAAAGGCGCGGTATTCCGCCCGCTCTTTCCGCGACGGCATCGGTGCTGTTGTTCGTCCTGGTGATCGGGTTCCTGGTTGCCGCGCTTGCCGCTCCCCTGACCTCCTGGGCCGGGCGGGTTCCGCAGATATGGAACGAACTGCAGCTTCGGTTGACGAGTCTTTCCGAACCGCTCGCCACGATGCGCAGCCTGCGCGAAGAGATCCGCAACGTCACCGGGGAAGCCGAGGTCACGGTCTCCGTGGAGGAAGGCTCGGCGATGGAGAGCTTCGCGATGCTGGCGCCCACGGTGCTTGCCCAGGTGGTGATCTTCTTCGCCAGCCTCTACTTCTTCATCGCCACCCGGCACGACACGCGCCTGGCCATTCTGAAAATGTGCTCCGGGCGCAACCTGCGCTGGCGCGCCTCTCACATCTTTCGCGATGTCGAGGAGCTCGTCTCCAATTATCTGCTTTCCATAACGATCATCAATATCTGTCTCGGTCTGGCCGTCACCCTCGCCCTCTGGCTGATCGGCGTGCCCTCCGCACCCCTTTGGGGCGCGATGGCAGGCATTCTCAACTTCATCATCTATATCGGACCGGCGATCATGGCCGCACTCCTGTTCGGGGTGGGACTGGCCAGCTTCCAGAGTTTCGCGGGCAGCCTGCTGCCGCCGCTGGTCTATCTGATGTTGAACGCCATAGAAGCACAGTTCGTCACGCCCACCGTTATCGGCAAGCGACTGACGCTCAACCCTTTCCTCGTCTTTCTCGCCATTGCCTTCTGGATATGGCTCTGGGGACCGATCGGCGGCTTCATCGCCATCCCCGCTTTGCTCATCGCCTTCGCGATCGCCCGCAACATCATCCCGGGCTTCAACTGGGGATTGACCCACGAAAAGCGCCGCCGCTACTCCCGCCTGCCCTGACACGGCGATCTTTCAGAGCTTTTTGATCCCTTCCGGCACTTCCTTCACCACCGGAATGCATCGCAGAGGCGTGTCATTTTTAAATGACGGCAAATCCGCATTTGTGAGAACGCCAGAGGGATGAAAGGAAGGGGCGGCACCTTGTCGGCAAAATTATTGGAGGGGCTGAAAATACTTCTCGTTGAGGAGGAGGCCCTTATCGCCATGGAGGTCGAACAGCTGTGCTACGAGGAGGGCGCGGCGAAGGTATTCACCATCAGTTCACATGAGAATCTTCGCTCCGAAACGATCTCCTTCGAGGAAGTCGACGCGGCAATTCTCGACGCACGCATCGGCAAGGAGTGGAACCGTGACCTCGGACTACGCCTCATGCGGAAGGAAATTCCCTTCGTCTTCGCTACAGGCTATGACAGCAGCGAACCGTTTTTCACCGCATTTCCAGAAATCCCGATCGTCGGCAAACCCTTTGTCGGCCGGGAATTGGTCCAGGCACTGTCAGCGGCGATCGAGCGCACCCGCACCCGGTCAGGCGACCGCTGATTTCGTCACCTGCGCGCTCAGCGCGTCGGGACCAAAGTCGCTCTCGCCTTCAATCGCGAGAATCTCCTGGAGCCGGGTTCGCGCCCGGCTGACACGACTCTTGATCGTGCCGACGGCGCACCCGCAGATCTCGGCCGCCTCCTCGTAGGAGAACCCCGAAGCACCGATGAGAATGATCGCTTCACGCTGGTCCTCCGGAAGCAGGTCCAGCGCCTTGCGAAAATCGGTGAGGTCGGAAGAGCCGTGCTGGCTTGGATGGACCGAAAGCTGCGCCGTGATGCTGCCATCGCTGTCCTCGACCTCGCGCCTGCGCTTGCGCATCTGGGAATAGAACTCATTGCGCAGGATGGTGAAAAGCCAAGCCTTGAGGTTGGTGCCCGGCTGGAAGCTGTCCTGCTTGTCCCAAGCCTTGACCAGCGTCTCCTGAACCAGATCATCGGCCCTGTCGGCGTTTTTCGCCAGCGAGACCGCGAAGGCGCGCAGGGTGGGCACCGCCGCCAGCAAGCCGTCGCGGAAGCTCGGATTCTCACCCATGCTCAATCCTCTTTCGTCGCCGGTTGAGGTATCTCGCGTTCTTCGAGTTCGCTCAGCAGTCGACTGAAACGATCCGGAATATCGTCCGAGACCAATTCGTCGTAATATTGTCTGAGTTTGCGGCCTATCTCGGAGTTGGTACCCAGGGGGTCCTCGGCGGAATTGCGCTTTCCGGAAGTGCGGCTATTTTCGACCTTCTGATGCGTCATGCCCTTCTCTTTACCCGTATTACGCCCCAGTTCCTTGAATGGTTTGGTCATTGTGTATCGCTGTCAACAGTGTCCAAATTCTTTTGCCAACGCTATCCGCCGCGAAATGTTCCAAATGGGATGGAACTTTTGTGGCCGCCGGGCGTTCAAGCTTGGTTGTTTGCCGGAAGTACGGTTCCGTTCATTGAGGGAGATCAAGTCAAAAATGAGCTTGTCAGCCAGAATTGCCCCGCATTTGCCGTATCTGCGTCGGTTCTCGCGTGCCGTATCCGGTTCGCAGACCAGCGGAGACGCACTGGTGGCAGCAACCTTGGAAGCGTTGATCGCCGACACTTCGGTCTTTCCCAAAGCATCAAGCGACCGCATTGCGCTGTTCAAGCTCTTTGCCAAACTGTTCGGCACTTTCGAAATTCGCGTGCCCGAGGCCAGGCCCACATCCGCCTGGGAACAACGTGCGATCGCCAACCTGTCCGCCCTTGCGCCGCAGCCGCGGCAAGCCTTCCTGCTTGTCGCTGTTGAAGGGTTCGAGCCGGAGGAAGCCGCCGAGATCCTCGACGTGGACGAAGAGCGGCTGAATACGTTGCTGCGCGAGGCCAGCGACGAGATTTCGCGCCAGGTCGCCACCGACATCTTGATCATCGAGGACGAGCCGCTGATCGCGATGGACATCGAGGAACTGGTGGAAAGCCTTGGGCATCGGGTCGTCGGCACCGCGCGCACGCATCAGGAGGCCACGGCACTGTTCGAGAAGGCCAAGCCCAGCATGGTGCTGGCCGACATCCAACTGGCTGACGGCAGCTCAGGCATCGACGCCGTCAACGAGATCCTCACGACAACGCCCGTGCCTGTCATTTTCATCACCGCTTTCCCGGAGCGGCTCTTGACGGGCGAACGGCCGGAACCGGCCTTCCTCGTCACCAAGCCCTTCAACCCGGACATGGTGAAGGCCCTGATCAGCCAAGCGCTGTTCTTCGACCACCAGGCCCGGGCCGCGGCTTGATAGGGGAAAGCCGCCACAAGCCGCCCTCGGGCGGCTTTTCCTTTGCGGAACCAATGCATGCACGCGCGCGTTGGGCGTTCGTGCATGAGGGAGATTCGACAAATGCTCTATTGGGCTCTGATTTTTCTGGTCGTGGCGATCATCGCCGGTGCGCTCGGTTTTGGTGGCATAGCCGGGACGGCGGCAGGAATCGCCCAGATCATCTTCTACATCTTCCTGGCCCTGCTTGCCATTTCACTGATCGCCGGGCTCGTCCGGCGCACCCGCTAAATACCGCTAAAACGGATGGCCAGTATGAATGGACTCCCAAATAACGCGGAGGATGCGGCGCGCCTCGCCATGGGAAGCGAAGAACACGACGATCCCCTGCCCCCCGGGCCGAACTACGGGCCTTTCGGCTACTTCAGGCTGGCGCTTCTCATCCTGGCAGCGGTGGTGGCCGTCCTGACCCTGATCAATCTGATGTGATCTCGCACTTCTGTGGCGGGATGCCCGGAACCCGCCCCCGGCGCGGTACGTTTCCATGGCGAGAGGAAAGCGCCATGGAACACTTCACCGCCCTGTTATTGATCGTCGGCTGCAGCGACAATCTGGCGGTCTGCACCGAATTGCCGGCTCCAGCACCCATCTACGAAAGCGCCGCCGAATGCGAGCAGGCACTGCCACCCGCAATGCGTGAATATATGAACGATTTCCCGCAGATTCTGGCGAAATGCCTTTCCGTTGATCCGGCGCTCGAGGAGCAGGATGCGGAGCTGGTCTGGGAAATCAATGGGCAAGGAGATCTGATCGCCTCGGTGGAACCAGCCACTGAATACAGCATTGCCGACCGCCGAACGGCCGACTGATCGTCAAGCACGGGCAAAAGAAAACCGTGCAGTGGCAAGCGGGCGACGATCCTCCTGCCTGCACAAATGCTCTAAGCAGCGACCTGCAGCGCGCCGGGCCCCGGCACCGCCCCGGGCGGGCACTTGCCGAGGATGATCATGCCGAGCACTTCGTCCTCGGTGACGTCTTCCGTGCTCGCCGCGCCGACCACCTGCCCGTTTTTCATCACCACCACGCGATCGGCGAGATCGAAGACATCGTGGATGTCATGGCTGATCAGGAAGATGCCGATGCCGTCCTTCTTGAGCTGACGGACCAGATCAGAGACCTGGGCCGTCTCCTGCGGCCCGAGCGCCGCCGTCGGCTCGTCCATGATGAGGATGCGCGCGTTGAAATAGATGGCGCGGGCGATCGCGACCGACTGCCGCTGCCCGCCCGAAAGCCGGCTCACCGGCTCCTTGAAGCGCTGGAAGCGCGGGTTGAGCCGACCCATCACCTTGCGGGTCTCCGATTCCATCGCCACGTCGTCGAGCGTGCCCCAGGCCGTCCTGAGCTCGCGGCCCAGAAACAGGTTCGCCGCCGCATCGACATTGTCGGCCAGCGCCAGGGTCTGGTAGATGGTCTCGATGCCGTACTTCTTGGCATCGCGCGGATTGTTGATCTGCGCTTCCTCGCCGTTGACGTGGATGGAGCCCGCGTCACGCTTGTAGGCCCCGGACAGGATCTTGATGAGCGTCGACTTGCCGGCGCCGTTGTGTCCCACCAGCGCGACCACCTCGCCGGCATGAAGGTCGACCGAAACGTCCTCCACGGCGTGGATGCCGCCGAAGGCGATGGAGATGTTCTTCATCTCCACGAGTGGGGTGTTGTCTGCCATGGCCTCCTCCCTACTGCACGCGCTTGCGGTAGACCGTGTCGAGCCAGACCGCGACCACCAGCACCGCGCCGACGACAATGTTCTGCAGCGGCGTGTCGACACCGAGCAGGATCATGCCGGTGGCGAGCGACTGCATGAGAACCGCGCCGACCATGGCGCCGGCGATCGTGCCGACACCGCCACCGAGCGACGTTCCACCGATGACGGCCGCGGCGATCACCAGAAGCTCGTCAAGCGTACCTTGCGCGTTCGTCGCCGCGTTGAGGCGTGCCGTCGATATGGCGGAGGCGACGGCGACGAGTACGCCCATCAGAATAAAGATCTTCATGATCACCCAGCGGGTGTTGATGCCCGCCAGCTCGGCCGCTTCGGGATTGCCGCCGATTGCGAACACGTAGCGGCCGAAGCGCGTGCGCATCGCCAGGAAGGTCATGACGATGCCCACGCCGATGGCGATCAGCACCGGGATGGCGATGCCGTGGGCGATGAAGAGCCCGCCTTCGGGCACGGTGATGTTGTGCGCCTCGGCATAGCGCCGCACGATCCCCGACGGCCAGGGATAGGCGTTGGCCACCGCGACGGCACTCAGGATGAGCGCGCAGCCGACCGCACCGAGAAAACCCTCCGCCCAGAGCGGCCGCAGGGGAAAGTCGAACTTGCGCCTTTGCCGCCGCCCCTGGATCAGCATGAGAACCAGCCCGACACAGGCCACGGCACCGACGATCCAGCTCGCTGTCGCGCCGATGGCGCCATCCGGTCCCCCGCCCATGAGCCGGAATGTGGCATCCATCGGTGCCACGGTCTGGCCGCTCGTTACCCACCAGGCCGCGCCGCGCCAGACCAGGAGCCCACCCAGCGTGACGATGAAGGCCGGCACGCCGAGAAAGGCGATGATGTACCCTTGGAGCGCTCCGATCACCGCGCCGACGACAATGCCGGCGGCAAGTGCCAGCACCCAGATGACCGGATGGCCGAAGCCCAGATAGTCGGGCAGGATCTGTGCCTGGGTCACGCCCATGATCATGCCGACGAAGCCGAGCAGCGAGCCCACCGAAAGATCGATGTTGCGGGTGACGATCACCAGCACCATGCCGGTCGACATCACGGCGACGGAGGCGGATTGGACGGACAGGTTCCACAGATTGCGCGGCGTCAGGAACAGACCGCCCGAAAGGAAGTGAAAGCCGACCCAGACGATCGCCAGAGCGCCCAGCATGCCGAGCATGCGGGTGTCGAGTTCGGTCGCCTTGAGAAAGCGCCCGACCACGCCGTTCTCCGTCGCGGAAGCACCTTGCGAAGCTGCTTGAGATGTCGCGTCCGCCATCAACCCGTCTCCCTGTCGGCCCGGCTGCGCGACACCGGGACGCTTGCAGAAACGCCGCGGTTCGACCGAACCGCGGCGTCCTCAAACCTCAAACCGTCGCTCAGTCACACACCTCGACCGAGCCGGGCTCGACACCCTGGCACACGACGTCCCTGGAGACCCAGCCGGCATCGATGACCACGTCCAGATTGTCCTGCGTGATCGGCACCGGCTTCAGGAAGACGGCGTCCATCTCGACGCCGTTCGGGCCGTCGGACCACTTCACCGCGCCTTCGATCTCTTCCATCGCCGTGCCTTCGGCGAGCTGGTTGGCGATTTCGGCGGCCGCCTTGCCGAGTTCGCGCGCATCCTTCCAGACCGAGACGGTCTGCGTGCCGAGCGCGATGCGGTTGAGTGCGGCATGATCGCCGTCCTGGCCCGAGACCGGCACCGAGCCGGCGAGGCCCTGCGCCTCGAGCGCGGCCACGACACCCCCGGCGGTGCCGTCGTTCGAGGCGACCACCGCGTCCACCTCGTTGTTGTTGGCGGTCAGGATCTGCTCCATGTTGCGCTGCGCGTTGGCCGGCAGCCAGCCATCCGTATAGGCCTCGCCGACATTGTTGATCTTGCCCGAATCGATCGCCTCCTGGAGCACCTCCATTTGGCCTTCGAACAGGAAATCCGCATTCGGATCGGCCGAGGAGCCCTTGATGAAGGCGTAGTTGCCTTCCGGCTGCACCTCATTGACGGCACGCGCCTGCATGCGGCCCACTTCCTTGTTGTCGAAGGTGAGATAGAAGGCGTCGGGGTTTTCGATCAGCCGGTCATAGCCGACCACCGGAATACTCTCGTTCATCGCGCTCTCCACCGCAGGCCCGATGGCAGAGGCGTCCTGCGCCAGGATGATGAGCGCATCGGCTCCCTGGGCGATCAGCGATTCCACGTCCGTGAGCTGCTTGGAGGCGGAAGACTGGGCGTCAGCGGAAATGTAGCTGTTGCCGTCGGCCTCGATCTGCGCCTTGATGGCCGCTTCGTCCGTCTTCCAGCGCTCTTCCTGGAAATTCGACCAGGAAACGCCGATCACCTTGCCCTCGGCGAGTGCTGCCGTGGACAGCGAGAACGAAAGCGTAAGACCCGCCAGGATGGCGGTAGCAGCATTTTTCATGATTTCCTCCCAGCGCCGGAATGGCGCGCGACATTCAACGAACGGCGGCCCGAAGATGATTTTTTCGAGCTTCGAAAAAAAGAATGACTCACGTTTTCACCCGTGTCAATATCGCTGGCATGTGGCACGGAGGGAGATAACAGCGCCGATGCCCGAGGGAGGAGCAGCCGATGACGGCGGGAATCCGTCACGACGAGATGCGCAAGCGCAATCGCGCCTTGGTCATCGCCGCCGTGCGGCAGACCGGACAGCCCTCGCGCACGGAGATCACGGGTCTCACCGGCCTCAGCCATTCGACCATTTCCGCCATCGCATCCGATCTCATAGACGAAGGCATCATGTGCGAGGCCGGCCAGGGGGAGAGTGCGCCAACCCGGCGCGGCCGCCCGCAGGTGGCGATCGCGCTCAACCCGCGGGCCGCCACCGTGGTGTGCCTGCACCTGTCCTTCAACAGTCTCACGGCGGCACTGGTCGACTACTGCGGCAATGTGATCGACCGTAAGGTGCACCGCCTGGCGACCCTGGCCATGGAAAGGCAGGGCCTTCTTGATGCGGCAGTGCGCGGCGTGCGGGAAATCGCCCACGGGCGCGGGGGCTTCCAGCGCATCGCCGTGGCGGTGCAGGGCATTACCGACGCGGCGGGCACGGAAATGCTGTGGTCGCCGATCACGCCGCACGACCGCTTGCGCCTGGGACCCGCCCTGGCGGAGGCGTTCGGTGTCCCCGTTACCGTCCACAACGATTGCAACATGATCGCCGTGGCGTTGCGCTGGCTCTATCCGGAGCGCTATCGCGACAACTTCGTGGCCATCCTCCTGTCCCACGGCATCGGCATGGGACTGATGTTGAACGGACGGCTGTTCACCGGCACCGATTCCTCGGGCGGCGAGTTCGGCCACATGATCCACCGTCCGCAAGGCGCGCTGTGCCGCTGCGGGCGCCGCGGCTGCGTCGAGGCCTATGCCGGAAGCTACGCCATCTGGCGCAGGGCGCGCGGCCGGGACCTTTTGGAAAAGCCGATCGCCGACATTGACACGGCCGAGATGGGAGCCCTGGCCGGGCAGGCGCGCCAGGAAGAGGGCGCGGCGCGCACGGCGTTTCGGGAAGCGGCGGAAGCCATCGGCTTCGGCATCGGCAACCTGTTCGCCCTGATCGACCCCGCTCCGGTGGCCATCATCGGCCAGGGCACGGCGGCCTTCGATATCCTGGAGCCGAGGATCCGCGCCACACTTTCCGAAACGGCCGGCGGCCAGAACACCGGATCCGTGCATTTCGAGACCTGGCCGAACGAAACCCCCTTCATCCAGCACGGCAATGCCATGACCGCGCTGACCAGCCTCGACCGAGAGATCTTCGGTCCGGGCCTGCACGCGAACGGCAGCAGAAGCATCGCCTGAGGCAGCGTTTTTCCGGAAGGCACGTGCCCCCTGCCCCTGGCCGGCGCGTTTGCAACACTCTACCACCGCCGACCGGGCGGAATGAACCGATGGTCGCGATACTCCTCGAGATATTCCGAGTGTACCGGAACGGCGAGTTCGGGCGATTTCATATAGGAAAAAGCCGCAATCGCTGGTCCACCACCCATCGGCAGCACGCGCACCAGGCGGCGGAAATTGCCTGGTTTTCCAACGGACTCGAGGCGGTCGAGAACGGCAAGGCATCGATCGTCAATTGCGTAAAGCTCTCCTTTGACGCAAAGGCCTTCTCCCGGCCGGTCGAGCATCATCGGCGCGAACCATGGCCCTGCGATCAACATGGGAAAGGCATCGACCGTGCGGGCAAGGCCCAGCCGGTCTGCACCGGCAAGCCCCTCCTCATGCAGGGGGAACCCTCTTTTCAAAGTACCGAACGCAAAGATTCTGACCATGCGAGATCAAAAGCGCACGGCAGTGAGAGGTTCCCTCCTCAACTCTCCCGGATCGCGTAGCCGGCGCCGCGTATGGTGCGGATGACGTCGGGCAACCGGCCCTGGTTCACCGCCTTGCGCAAGCGGCCGACATGCACGTCCACCGTCCGCTCGTCGATATAGATCGTCTCGCCCCAGACATTGTCCAGAAGCTGACTGCGCGAGAAGACGCGGCCGGGATGCTGCATCATGAATTCCAGGAGGCGGAATTCTGTGGGCCCGAGCCGGATCTCGCTCTTGCGCCGATAGACGCGGTGGGATTCGCGGTCGAGCACGATGTCGCCGACCTTGAGCACGGTCGACAGCACCTCGGGCTTCGCCCGCCGCAGGAGCGCGCGGACCCGGGCGACGAACTCCGGCGTCGAGAACGGCTTGACCAGATAGTCGTCGGCGCCGGTAGAAAGCCCGCGCACACGGTCGCTCTCCTCGCCGCGCGCCGTCAGCATGATGATGGGCAGACGCTCGGTCTCCGAGCGCATCCTGAGACGCCGGCAAAGCTCGATGCCGGAGATCGCCGGCACCATCCAGTCGAGCACGAGCAGGTCCGGCACGTTCTCCTGAAGGCGCACTTCCGCCTCGTCGCCACGGTTGACCACCTCGACCTCGTAACCTTCGGCCTCGAGATTGTAGCGCAGCAGTACGCACAGCGGCTCGTCATCCTCGACAAGCATTACTTTCGGAGCGATCATCCCGGACCCTCCCGCTACTCATCGATCAACCGTCATCTGCGTCTCGTCCAGCTTGGGGCGCTGAACGGGCAGTTGTTCGCCGGTCAGGATATAGTAGGCGTTCTCGGCGATGTTGGTTACGTGGTCACCCACGCGCTCCAGGTTCTTGGCGCAAAACAGGAGATGCGTGCATGCGGTGATGTTGCGCGGATCTTCCATCATATAGGTGAGCAGTTCGCGAAACACCGAGGTGTAGCGGGTGTCGATCTTCTCGTCCTCGTCGCGCAGCGCCGTGAGTGCAGCGGCGTCGCGCTCAGCGTAGCGCTCGACGACGGCCTTGACCTGGCTGAGAACCATGCCGGCCATGGTGTCTATCGAATGAGAAAGCTTGCGCGGGGCCGCTCCCTGCCCGACAGCGCCCACGCGCTTGGCGATGTTCTTGGCAAGGTCGCCGATCCGTTCCAGGTCGGCGGCCATGCGGATCCCGCCCACCACGGCGCGCAGGTCCTGCGCCATGGGCTGGCGCTTGGCGATCAGCGTGATCGCCCGCTCGTCGAGTTCGAGCTGCTTGGCATCCATGATTGCATCGTCGGAGATGACGCGCTGTGCCAGCCCGGTATCCGAGGTAAGCAGCGCCCGGGTGGCGGACTGCGTCATGGCGCCGGCAAGATCGCCCATATCGCGCAGCAGTCGATCGATATGCTCGAGATCCTCATCGAAGGAGGCGACGATATGCTCGGCCATGGGTCTGTTCCCTTCTGAAATGCGTGGCGCGGCGGTCGGCTTAGCCGAACCGGCCGGTGATATAATCCTGGGTGCGCTTGTCTTCCGGATTGGTGAAGATGCGGTCCGTCGGTCCCTCCTCGACCAGATTGCCGAGATGGAACATGGCGGTGCGCTGCGAAACGCGGGCCGCCTGCTGCATGGAGTGCGTGACGATCACGATGGTGTAGTTCTCACGCAATTCGTCGATCAGTTCCTCCACCTTGGCCGTGGCGATCGGGTCGAGCGCCGAGCACGGCTCGTCCATCAGGATCACTTCCGGCGAGACGGCGATGGCGCGGGCGATGCACAGGCGCTGCTGCTGGCCGCCGGAAAGGCCGGTGCCCGGCTCGGTCAGCCGGTCCTTCACTTCGTTGAACAAGCCGGCCTTCTGCAGGCTGGTCTCGACAACTTCGTCCAGCGCGGCCTTGCCGGAGGCGAGGCCGTGGATGCGCGGCCCGTAGGCGATGTTCTCGTAGATCGACTTCGGGAACGGGTTCGGCTTCTGGAAGACCATGCCGACCCGCGCCCTGAGTTCCACCACGTCGATGCGCGGGCTGTAGATATCCTCGCCGTCGAGCGTGATCTCGCCCGTCACGCGGCAGATATCGATGGTGTCGTTCATCCGGTTCAGGCAGCGCAGAAAGGTGGACTTGCCGCACCCCGAAGGGCCGATGAGCGCAGTCACCTGGTTCTGACGCACGTCGAGGCTGACACCGAACAGGGCCTGCTTGTCCCCGTAGAAAACGTTGACCCCCGAGCCGCGCATCTTCACGGTTTCGGTCTCGGTCGTTTCCTCGAGAGCGGTTTCGACGGCTGCTTCTGTCAACATGTTCATTTCCCTCACTCCGTTACCAGCGACGCTCGAACCGTTGCCGGAGATAGATGGCCACCGCATTCATGAATATGAGAAAGCCCAATAGCACGAGGATAGCAGCCGAGGTGCGCGAGACAAAACCGCGCTCCGGGCTGTCGGCCCAGATGAAGATCTGGGTGGGAAGCGCCGTAGCCGGCTCCATGATGCCCCCGGGCGGCGAGGTCAGGAAGGCGTTCATTCCGATGAGCAGCAGCGGCGCCGTCTCGCCCAGAGCCTGCGCCAGGCCGATGATCGTGCCGGTGAGGATGCCCGGCAGCGCCAGCGGCAGGACATGATGGAGGATGACCTCGTGCTTGGAGGCGCCGATGCCGAGCGCGGCCTCGCGGATCGACGGCGGGATCGACTTCAAGGCGGCGCGCGTGACGATGATCATGGTGGGCAGCGTCATGAGCGAGAGCACGAGCCCGCCGACGATCGGCGCGGAGCGCGGCAATCCGAACACTTGGATGAACACCGCCAGGCCCAGAAGACCGAAGACGATCGAGGGCACCGCCGCCAGGTTGTTGATGTTCACCTCGACGAGGTCGGTCCAGCGGTTCTTCGGCGCGAACTCCTCCAGATAGATCGCCGCGGCGATGCCGACCGGGAATGAGATCAGGAAGCAGACGAGGAGGGCATAGAAGGAACCGACGATGGCGCCGGCAAGGCCCGCCAGCTCCGGGAAGCGGCTGTCGGCGTTGACGAACAGCGCCCAGTTGAACGGCGCCGAAACGAGCCCGCGCTCCTCGAGCGACTGGAACAGCGCGATCTCCTCGTTCGAGACCCTGCGGCGGTCTTCCGGCAGGTCGCGGTCGATGACCCCCTTGTAGAGCTGGTCGTAGGGATCCGAAGCCGGCACTTCGAGGACGAATGACTGGCCGACAAGCTCCGGATGCGCGGCCACGTGGTTGCGCACGACATTGACGGCGCCGTCCGACAGGATGCCCGAGGCAGTGCGTAACGCGGCCGGATCCTCGATCTGCGGGAAAAGCTGCTGGACGGCGTTGCTGACCACGGCGCGGAAATTGCCGTCGCCTGGATCGTCCGCCGGCACGTTCTCCGGATCGGCAGTGAACTCCACGGCGATCTTCGTCTGCACGAAGGCGCTGTGGCCGGTCGCGATCAGCGAGGCGATCAGCACGCCGAGCAGGCCGATGGCGATAAGAATGGAGGCAAGCCCGTACATCTTGAGGCGGCGGTCGGCCGCATAGCGGCGCTTGCGCTTTGCCAACGCCTCCGGAGAGGACCAGTCGAACGGCTTGGAAGCTGAGGCGGTCGTATCGGACATTGGCCTACTCGTATTTCTCGCGGTAGCGGCGCACGATGCGCAGCGCCAGTACGTTCAGGCAAAGGGTCACCACGAACAGCACCAGCCCGAGCGCAAAGGCGGAGAGCGTCTTGGGATTGTCGAAAGCGGTATCGCCGATCAGGAGCGTGACGATCTGCACGGTCACCGTCGTCACCCCGTCGAGCGGGTTCGCCGTCAATGTCGCGGTGAGCCCGGCCGCCATGACCACGATCATCGTCTCGCCGATGGCACGGCTGGCAGCCAGCAGGATGCCGCCGACGATGCCGGGCAGCGCCGCCGGAAGCAGAACCCGCGTCATGGTCTCGGCACGCGTGGCGCCCATCGCCAGCGAACCGTCGCGCATGGACTGGGGCACCGCCCGCAATGCGTCGTCGGAAAGCGACGAGATGAAGGGGATGATCATGATTCCCATCACGCCGCCGGCGGCAAGCGCGCTGTTGGGCGATATGGCGATGCCCATCAGGCCGCCGGCCTGGCGGATCGCCGGCGCGACGGTAAGGACGGCAAAGAAGCCGTAGACGACGGTCGGCACGCCGGCGAGGATCTCCAGGATGGGCTTGACGATCCTGCGGATGCGGTCATTGGCGAACTCCACGAGGTAGATCGCCGAGAAAAGGCCGACCGGAATGGCCACGATCAGCGCGATTGTGGCTATCAGCAACGTGCCGGTGAAGACGGGCACGGCGCCGAAGGCGCCCGTACCGGCCACCTGGTCCTCGCGGATGGCGATCTGCGGCTCCCAGTTCAGCCCGAAGAAGAACTCCTGCGGCGGCACCAGCATGAAGAACTGCATCGCCTCGTAGGTGAGCGACACGATGATGCCGATGGTGACCAGGATGGCCGCCCCGGCGGAAAAGATCATGAGGAAATCGAGCGTGCGCTCGAAGGTCTGGCGTGCACGAAAGCGCGGCGCCATGCGCGAGCGCGCCATGTAGAACGCCAGCGCGGCGACCGCCAGGGCCACCACCACCATCGCCCATTGGGCAATGGCCTGCCAGGTCTGGTAGCGCTCCGCCGCAGCGAGGATCTCCGGCGAGGGCTCGCTGAAGATGCGACCGGACGCGACGTTCTTGATCTCGCTGAGATAGAGCGACAGGCGCGAGGCCGATGCGCCCTCCGTCAGGCTTGCCGGCAGCCAGGCCAGAAGCAGGCGGTCGATGATGGCGTCCTGAAAGAGAAGCCATAAAAGAACGAGAACGAGAGCCGGAACCCCCACCCAGACGGCGGCGAAGGCGCCGTGATAGACGGGGCGCGAATGGACACTGGTCCCGTGCGCAGCGACGAACTGGTTCGCCGTGGACCGCCCGACATAGAAGGCGACGAGCGACAGAGCCAGAATTGCGAGAAAGAGATATCCGGTCACGGCTGCATGTGCCTGCTTTTCTGTTGAACCAAGCAAAGCGCCGCACGCCGTGTCCTTCAGCAGGCCCGGCGTGCGGCAGCAAAGCGAACTTAGTTCGTGTAGCGGGTCAGGTGCTTGCCTTCCGTCGCCGCATTACGGACCTCTTCGCGCCGCTCGTCGGAGAGCGGAATGAGGCCGCGCTCTTCCAGATAGCCGCCGGGGCCCATCGCCTCCTCGGAGACGTACTCGTCGACGAACTCCTGAAGGCCGGGGATCACGCCGCGATGCGCGTTCTTCACGTAGAAGAAGAGCGGACGCGAAACCGTGTAGCTCTCGTCAGCGATGGTCTCCGGCGTGGGCTTGACGCCGTCCACGGCGACAGCCTTCAGCGTGTCCTGGTTCTCGTAGAGGAAGGAATAGCCGAAGATGCCGAGTGCGTTGTGGTCGGCCTGCAGGCGCTGAACGATGAGGTTGTCGTTCTCGCCCGCCTCGATGAAGGGGCCGTCGGTGCGCATGCGCTGGCAGACTTCATCCTTGCGATCACCCTCGAGCGCCTCGATGGCGGGGAACTCCTCGCACCCCTCTTCCATGACGAGTTCGACGAAGGCATCACGCGTGCCGGAGGTGGGCGGCGGGCCAAAAACGGTGATCTCGGCGTCCGGCAGCGACTCGTCGATCTCGTTCCAACGCGTGTAGGGGTTGGCGACGACTTCACCATCAACCTCGACTTCCGAGGCGAGTGCCTGGAAGACCTGCGCCTTCGTGAGGTCAATTTCCGGACCCTCGGCGGAGTGGGCGATCGACAGGCCGTCGGAGCCGATCTGCACCTCGGTGACGCTGTCAACGCCATTTTCGAGGCACAGCTCGTACTCGCTCTCCTTCATGGCACGCGAAGCACCGGTGATGTCGGCGTGCTCGACGCCGACACCGCCGCAGAAGATCTGCATGCCGCCGCCGGTGCCGGTC
Organism: Nitratireductor sp. GCM10026969; assembly: GCF_042660605.1. NCBI lineage: Bacteria > Pseudomonadati > Pseudomonadota > Alphaproteobacteria > Hyphomicrobiales > Phyllobacteriaceae > Nitratireductor > Nitratireductor sp. GCM10026969. Next base: position 5,340 of record NZ_JBHSUM010000039.1, on the reverse strand, counting down.
GATTCGGTCACGGGAGCCGGAAAGTCGGTGGTGTTGCCGAATTCCTCGGCCACCGCCTGGGTGTAGGGGAACACGGTCGAAGAACCGACGATACGGATCTGATCGCGCGCGGCAGCGACGCCGGCCGACAACGACACGGCAATTGCCGTCGCCGATGCCGTGAGAATGAGTCTGCTCATGGGGCTACTCCCTGTTCAAAATTCAATGGTCGCCGGTCGAGACGACGGGAGTGCCATAACGCTCCTCTGTGACACTTGGATGACAGTTTCGTGTCGGCACGATTAAGATCGATTTACCTTTCGAGGCACGGCGTGCGCGGTGAGGAGCGAGGCCGACGCCGGAGCTGCAGATCGGTTTCCGAAAATCAGGAGGACATGGTGCCCGTGGCGTCCTGCGCGGGTGCCCAGCGGTCGATCTTCTCCATCAGGGCGCGTGGGCTGATGGGCTTCGACAGGTAATCGTCCATGCCGGCCTCCATACAGCGTTCGCGATCCCCCTTCAGCGCATGGGCGGTCACGCCGATGATCGGGACACGCCACCGATCGCCGTCGATGCGGCGGATCTCCGCCGCGGCCTCGAGCCCGCTCATCTCCGGCATGGAAACGTCCATCAGGATCAGGCCCGGGGAGAGGCGGCGGTAGGCTTCCACGGCCTCCCTCCCGTTCTTGACGATCTCGAAGCGCAGCGCGCTGTCGCGCAGGATCTGCGTGAAGACCAGTTGGTTGACTTCGTTGTCTTCCGCCACCAGCACATCGACCTTGCTGGCCGGGGAACCCTTCGGCGCGCCGCGCCGGAAAGTGGGCAGGGCCCGCGGGGTACGCTCCGCGGGCGCGCCCGCCGCATCTTCCTTCGCGGGCACCTCCGTGCCGTCATCGCCGGCACCCCGCCGGCGTTGAATGGTCTGCACCAGGGTCTCGAGCAGCTTCGCCGTACGCGCGGGCTTCAGAAGCTGGGCGTCGATGCCCAGATCCTGCGCGCCGACGGCAAGCGACTGATCGACGGAACTGAGAAGGATGACGGGCACCTGCGCGTCCCCTTCGCCGGAGCGGATGGCCCGCACCATGTCTATACCGCTCATTTCCGGCATCTGATAGTCGATCACCGCGCAGTCCACCTGTACGCCGAGGCGCGCCGCCGCGCTCAGCACGTCGAGCCCCTCCCGCGCGCTTCTTGCGGCGCAGGCGTCGAACCCCCAGTGGGTCATCTGCTCGGACAGGATGGCGCGATTGATCTCGTTGTCGTCGACGATGAGGACACGTGCGCCGCTCACGTCCTGCGGCGCCACCTTGGCGATGGCGGAACGATCGGCATTGGGCAGGGTCACCCTGAACCAGAAGGTGGAGCCGTGGCCCTGCCGGCTTTCCACGCCCATCTCACCGCCCATCAGGGCGACGAGGTGCGAACTGATGGCCAGTCCCAGGCCGGTTCCCTCGTACCGCCGGGTCGAGGATGCGTCCACCTGGCTGAACTGGTCGAAAATGAGCTCGAGCTTGTCCTCGGGAATGCCGATGCCGCTGTCGGCCACCCGCACCTCGAGCCGCGTCTCCTCTTCCAGGAGGTCGCCCTTCACGTCGACGAGCACGTGGCCGCTGTCGGTGAACTTGATGGCATTGCCGAGGAGGTTCGTCACGATCTGGCGAATGCGCCCGACGTCACCGACGAAGGATTTCGGCAGTCCCGGATCGACGCGCACGATAAGTTCGAGGTCCTTCTCCCTGGCTCGTGCCGAGACCAGCGTGGCAACATCCTCCACCGCCTCGGCGAGGTTGAAGGGCTGCGGGTCCAGCACGAGTCGCCCGGCATTGATCTTGGAGAAATCGAGAATGTCGTTGATGATCGTCAGCAGCGCGTTGCCCGACTTCACGATGATGTCGATGAAGGTGCGCTGCTTGCCGGTGAGATCTGTCTTCGCCAGAAGCTCGGCCATGCCGAGAACGCCATTCATCGGGGTGCGGATCTCGTGGCTCATATTGGCCAGGAATTCCGATTTCGCCCGGTCGGCCGCCACCGCTTTCTCCTGCGCTTCGCGCAGTTCCTGCTCGCGCCGTTTCATCTCGGTGACGTCGGTCGTCGAGCCGATGAGATAGGGCGAGCCGTCGGAGGCGATCAGGGTGTCCTTGCGGGCGATCTGGTGGCGCACGGTTCCGTCGGGAGCCGTCTGCGCCTCCTCGACCTCCAGCCGCTCTCCCGATTCGAGCACCGCGACGTCGCTCTTCATGAAGGCCTCGCCGGCGGCGCCGAACAGCTCCAGATCCGTCTTGCCGATGGCATCATCCTTCGAAACGCCGAGAAGGTCGCACCAGCCCTTGTTGACATACATCAGCCGGAGATCGGGTCGCTTCGCGTAGATGGCCACGGGCACGTTGTCGACGAGATTGCGAAAGACCTCGTTCTCGCGCATGCTCTCCTCGAGCTGCTGCTCGCGCTCCTTCAATTCGGTGATGTCGACGCGCACGCCGACAAAGGTGCCGTCCTCCCGGCGCATGTCGAACGCCTTGAACCAGCGCCCGTCGGGGTTGCATCGCTCGTAGATCCGCTGCCCCTGCCAATAGAGCTTCAGATGAGCTTCGATCCAGCCTTCGCGGTCCGTATCGTAGAGCCGATCGACCTCCGGATCGCCGCTCTCGCGCAGATATCCTGCCTTGTGTGCCAGTTCCAGCGCATCGCGGATCGGCCGTCCCGCCTGCATGGCCGGTACCATTGCCGGCAGCGCGTCATGGATCTTCCTGTTGGCGAGCACGAAGCGATCGTCGCGGTCATAGATGATGACGCCTGCCGGCAGCGTCTCCAGAAGATGGGCCAGCTGGGCGCGCGCCTCCTCCGCGTCCGCCTCGCGCCGCTTCAGGTCCGTGACGTCGTAGTAGGTCAGCATCCGCCGGCCGCGGGTGAGCGGCGTCAGTGTGTAGACCACCGTGCGTCCGTCGGCCCTCTTCAACTCGCGCGGCGGGGCGTCGCCCTTGCGGATTTCCGCCAGGCGCTCCTCGGCATAGGCGGGCCAGGCCTCCTCCGGCATCTGGTGAAAACCGCTCTGCCGAGACTGTTCGAGCAGCGTGCGCATGGGAAGGCCGATCAGGTCTTCCTCGGGGGAAAGATCGCACAGCGTGTGATAGGTCCGGTTTGCGATCGCCGCCGTCAGATCCGCTTCCAGGACGACAACGCCGAACCGCATGCTGTCGATGATGCGCCTGAGGTCATCGAGCGCGGCTTCGGACTCCTCGCGCGCCGCCTCGACCTCCATTTCGCGGCGTTTCAACACCGTCACGTCGGTGCAGATGGCCACGGTGCCACCATCCTCGGTCGGCTGCTCGCGGTGGATGACGTAGCGGCCGTCCTGAAGCGCGATGACGCTTTCGATCTTCCGGCCATGCCGGCGCATCTCCAGAAGCCGGTCGCACCATTCGCGCCCGCTCATGCGGTCGAGCGTCCAAAGTCCGCGCTCGGTCCCTTTTTCCAGCAGCGTGCGGAAGGTGACGCCGGGGCGGATGACGTCGGCGAGCCCGTCATATATCTCCAGCATCGCCCTGTTGTAGAACACGAGACGGTCGTCGCTGTCATAGCAGGCAAAGCCCTCGCGCGTGACGTCCAGCGCCGCCCGCAGTGTCGCGTCCATGTCCTTCCCGGAAACCTTGTCCGCCGTCCGGTCGATTTTTCCCTCCGACCCCAAAGAGCACCCCCCGATTCAACCCGTCTCCCGCCGTGGCGAAAAGATGGCGTTCGAACCGTTAAGGATTGGCTAAGCATAACCACGTTGCGGGCGATGGCGAGACAAGGACCGCTGCGAGGCTGCACCGCGGAGTGCAAAGAGACAGCCCATCCTATCCAGCCGGGAAGACGGCGCGGCGCGGTATTTCTGATATCGTTGTCGGAGAAAAAAATGGCACTCCCAAGGGGACTCGAACCCCTGTTTCCGCCGTGAGAGGGCGGCGTCCTGGACCGCTAGACGATGGGAGCGTCTGTCGAGGCCGCGATATAATCGCGAATTGCGGCGAATGCAACAGCCCCGGTGCCGGGGGATGCGCAGATTCTTTTCACGCCGGCTGCAGGAGATCCCAGAGGTTTCCGTAAAGATCGGCGAAGACGGCAACCATGCCGTAATCCTCGTGCCGCGGCTCCTCTTGAAAGACGACCCCGCGCGCCCGCATGGAATCGTAGTCGCGCCAGAAGTCGTCCGTGTGGAGAAACAGGAAAACGCGTCCACCGGCCTGCCGACCGACCGCCGCTTCCTGTGCCGGCCCGTCGGCCCGCGCAAGCAGCACGCACGCACCCTTCGCCCCTTGCGGCCCCATGACCACCCAGCGCTTGCCGGCCTCCTCGAGGCGCTTGTCCTCCACGAGCGTGAAGCCGAGCTTGTCGCGATACCAGGCAATCGCCTCGTCATAGGCGGCCACGAGCACGGCCGTCAGCGCGATTCGGCTTCCGCCGCCGCTCATGGCGTCTCGCGGACGATATCGAGACGCCCCGTCGGGTGCGCGCCTTCCCGCGTTTCATAGACGAGAATGGCCTCGCTCCCGTCGGCGCGCCGGACATGCAGCGTCAGGCGGTCACCGACGAGGGAATGGGAAACAATCGCCGCACCGTCCGGCAGAACGACCTCTCCCGAGACGGTCTGCCCCTGCTCCCCCGCCGGCCCGATCACCGCATCGGTGGATGGCTGCGTCATCGTCCTGTAGACAAGCGCGAGCACCACGGCCATAACGGCCACGAAGAGAATGGCGAGATTGACGGCCATGAAACGTACGAGCTTGCGGCGTACCCGTTCAGCGGCCGGGTCCAGCGGCTGCTCCTCGTCGTTCTCATACGCTGCCGGTCCGGCCATGGTTTTACCGATCGCAAGATGTGTCCCGAATGAGCGGTCCTGATAGCCGAGCCGTCGGCGAAATGAAAGAGCTCGCCGTCGACGCCGCGTCCGCAGGCAGGAGGCTCGACCAGTGGCTGGCCGCGGCACTCGCGCCGGACGTCTCGCGCAGCCGTGTGCAGGCACTCATCCGTGCCGGTGCCGTCACGCTGGCGGGCTCCGCCGTCACCGAGGCGAAACGCAAAGTCGCGAATGGGGAACGCTACGCGATCGCGTTGCCGGAAGCCGAGGCGCCCGAGCCGCGGGGCGAAGCCATTCCGCTCGACATCCTCTACGAGGACGATTCGCTCATCGTCGTCGACAAGCCGCCCGGCCTCGTCGTGCATCCGGGGCCCGGCAACTGGACCGGCACGCTGGTCAACGCGCTGATCCACCATTGCGGCGACACGCTGTCGGGGATCGGCGGCGTCCGCCGCCCGGGCATCGTGCACCGGCTGGACCGGGAGACGAGCGGGGTGATGGTGGTGGCCAAAACCGACCGCGCC
>NZ_JBHSUM010000038.1:0-33427 GCF_042660605.1 Nitratireductor sp. GCM10026969 | reverse complement strand
CGATGCCGTCTGCGCGCTGACGCCGGGCGGCGGCTATGCCGAGTATGCGCTCGTCGACGCGCGCAACGCCCTGCCCCTGCCCGCCGGACTGTCGACCGTCGAGGCGGCGGCGGTACCGGAAACCTTCTTCACCGTCTGGCACAATGTCTTCGAGCGCGGCCGGCTGAGCGGAGGGGAGATCCTGCTCGTGCATGGCGGCGCCTCCGGCATCGGCACGACGGCGATCATGCTGGCCAAGGCCTTCGGCGCGCGTGTGTTCGTTACCGCCGGTTCCGACGAGAAATGCGCGGCTTGCCGCGAACTCGGCGCAGATCTCGCGATCAATTACCGTGAGCAGGACTGGGTTGCCGTGGTCAAGGAGGAGACCGGCAAGCGCGGCGCCAACGTGATCCTCGATATGGTCGGCGGCCCTTACATCGAAAAGAACTACCAGGCCGCAGCAATCGACGGGCGCATCGTCAATATCGCCTTCCTGCAGGGATCTCGCGTCGAGGTGGATTACATGCGCCTCATGATGAAGCGGCTCACCCACACTGGCTCGACGCTACGTGCCCAGTCACTCGAAGCAAAGGCCGAGATCGCCGCACAGCTAGAATCGAAGGTCTGGCCACTTTTCGCGAAAGGCAAGTGCAAGCCGCTGGTCCACGCCCGCTTCTCGCTGCGCGAGGCCGCCAAGGCGCACGCGTTGATGGAATCGAATGCCAATATCGGCAAGATCGTGCTGACGGTGGACTGACGGCGCCGCGTAGTAGGCTTCCGAGATGATCTTCCGGGACTATCCGCCCTTCACGGCTTCACGCGGCCGCGCGATGTCGTTGATGCCTTCGGCATCCGGCGCCTGGCCGTAGCTCATCCTGCGCATCTGCTCGAGCACGCGCTCCATCTCGTCATCGGGCAGGACGGGCGGCTCGCCGAGTGTCAGCGCCTGCACATAGATGCGTGACAACGTCTCGACCTCGATGGCCAGCCACAGTGCGGCATCGAGCGTTTTGCCGAGCGAAATCTGGCCGTGCTGGCCGAGCAGGCAGGCCAGCCGGCCCTCGAGTGCGGCCAGCGCGTTGTCCGACAGCGCCTGCGTGCCAAAGGTTGCGTATTCGGCGCAGCGGATCGTCGTGCCGCCGGCGACCCCGGTCATATAGTGGAAACTCGGGATCGTCCTGTGGTGGCAGGCGAGCGTGGTGGCATAGATCGAGTGGCAATGCAGCACGGCGTCGATATCGGTGCGGGCGCGCAGGATATCCCGGTGGAACCGCCATTCCGAGGACGGACGATGGCCGACATAGGTGCCGTCGAAGCCCATCTCCACGATGTCGTCCGGCGTCATGGTCTCATAGGGCATCGAGGAGGGCGTGATGAGGAACCCGTCCGCCGTGCGCACGGAAAGATTGCCCGAGGTGCCCTGATTGATGCCGCTCGTATTCATGCGGCGGCAAATCTCCACCATCTGGCGGCGCAGCGCCGCCTTCTCAGTTTCGGCCATGTATGGCTCCTTTCGTCTGATCCGGTTTGACGGCCCGCGCGGCCCCGCGCCAGCGGGAAGCGTAGGAAGAAAGTTTGCTCGCGAAGGCGCCCAGCCCTTCCGGTTCGCTGAGTTCGACCGGCGCCGGCTCTGTCCGCGTCTCGTGACTTGCCAGAAGTGCCGCGCCGGATGCGACGCCATAGGCGTCGAGATTGAAGCGGACGCGCCGCTTGCGGGCGAAGGCGGCGACGAGCGCGGGATAGAGCGGCTCGCGCAGAAAGCTGCCGTCGAGCACCACCTGCGCGCCTTCGCCCAGCGCGTCCAGACACTCGACCGTAAGCAGCGCGCAATAGAGAACGCCGAGCGCCTTGCGCTCCTGTGGCGTCTCGGGCGGAGGGCCCGTAAAGCGCCCCGCGCCGGCGCTGCCGGGGAAAAGGCCGTCGTCGTGGCCGAAGGAGGGCAGCGCCATCGTGCCCCGGCCGACCAGACGGGCGATGGTCTCGCGCCCGACATTCGCGTCCGCCGCCTCACCGGCGATCGCCGCGAACTCGCGTCCGCCCATCGTCAGGACACCGCCGAGCGGATTGCCGAAGACGTCGCTGTTGCAGGTCATGCCGCGATTCTCGTCAAGCCTCGCGAATGGCGTGCGCCCGGACAGGCCGACGATCCAGGTGCCGGTCGAGACGACGGCGACGTCCGTCAGGCCGGCGGCCTGGTAGCGGTAGTAGTTGAGGCTGCTGTCGTGGCCGCCGGCAAGAATCCGCAGCCCCTGCGGCAGACCGTGACGTTTGCTGAGCTCCGGGCGCAGCGAGCCGACCGTCTCCCACGCCTTTGCAAAGGGCGGCAGGAGGTGCTCCCATCCCTGACGGGCGACGATCGGCGACCAGCGTTTCTCCGCCACATTCCACAAGTGCGATTGCGCGCCAAGCAGGCTCGTTTCCGAGACGGCCACGCCGGACAGCACCCACGCCCAGTATTGCGGCACACCGAGAAACCAGCGCGCCCGCGCAAAAGCTTCAGGTTCGGCCTGCTGCATCCAGTAGAGCTGACGCGCCTGATGGGTGGCACCGTGCATCGTCGCGCTGCCGCGGTCGAAGAACGTACCGCTCAAGGGGCCATAGGCCATTCGGACCGCCTCCGGTAGCGGCTGCTCGTAGTCGATCATCGGCAGCGCCGTGCCGTCGCCCATATCGGGATGCTCAAGGACGAGCACGCCGCCGGACCCATGACCGGAGGCGACGAAGGCTTCGAGCGGATGGCGACGGGCAAGCCGTGCCAGCCCTTCGAGGAGCCAACCGCGCACGGCCTGCAGGTCGTGATGGCGCCAGGGCGGGCCGCCACGGACCGGGTTTTCGACGCTGAGCGTTTCGAGCACGGCGCCTTCGGCGGTCGCAGCACTGAGCTTGATGTTCGTCTTGCCGACATCGAGCACGGCGACCGTGCCGCTCTCCCGCCTCTCAGCCATATTCTCCTCCCGGCCGGTTCATGGCCGATCAGATCAGCCCGTATTGCTTCGCCTTGTTGCGCAGGAATGGAAGCCCATTGCCCATCACCTCCGCCTCGTCCCTCGCGACAGGGCGCCAGACGGCCAGCCCGTAGGCGACCTCCGGCGGCATGTTGATGAAGCTCTCCATGGCGAGCCCGCCCTTGAAGCCGATCGCCGCAAGGGCGGCGTAGATCTCGTCCCAGGGCACGTTGCCGTATCCCGGCGTGCCGCGGTCGCTCTCGGACAGGTGGATGTATTTCAGGTGCTCGCGCGCATCGAGAATACCGAGGGCCGCGCCCTTTTCCTCGATGTTCATATGGTATGTGTCGAGATGGACGAAGATGTTGTCGGCGCCCACCTGCTCGATCATCTCGACCGCCTGGCGCGCGGTGTTGATCAGGTGGTTCTCGTAGCGGTTGACGGCTTCCACGCCGAGTTCGATGCCGTGCGTCTTGGCATGCTTGGCGGCGGCCGTCAGCGCCCGGGCGATATTGTCGTACTCGGCCTGGGTGGGCGGCACGCCGGTCCGCTCGCCGATGCCGCCGAAGATGACGCCGGAAAGGGCCTCTGCCCCCATCTCCGCCGTCTTGTCGATGGCCACCTTCAGATAATCGATGGCCGCCTCGGGGCGCTGCGAGGCCCACGCCGGCTCGGGCAGGCCGAGCGAGGAGACGGCGCGCAGGTTATGCTTCTTGAGAAGGGCGCGTGTATGCGCGGCATCGACGGCCGGTGCGTTGAGGAGCGCGATTTCGATGAAGTCCATCTTGTACTCGACGGCGGCGGCGATCGCCTTCTCGGCGCCGGCGCGGTCCCAGTTCATGGTCCACATACTGGTGTGAACGCCAAATCCCTCCATCTCTATTCCTTTCTTGCCACAAAGATTGCGAACTGTCCGGCAAACCAGCGCAGGACCATGACGACCACCAGCAACATTCCCCACACGGCCGTGGCCAGATGCTGGTTGGCACCGAGGAGATTAAGCCCCGACGACAGAAGCTGAAGGACGATGAGGGCGACGAAAACCGGGACGGCCCGGCCGAAGCCGCCGAACGGATTCACCCCGCCCAGGAAACAGGCCAGCACGGTGATCAGCAGGTAGGCCTCGCCGTGCCCGACACGCACCGAATTGAAGCGCGCCATCATGATGATGCCGGCGACAGCGCACATCAGGCCGGACAGCGTGTAGACCAGCACGAGCACCTTGCGGGTGTTGACGCCGGAATAGTGCGCGGCCTCGACGTTCGAGCCGACCATGTAGGTGTTGAAGCCGAGCTTGGTGCGCGACAGGAGGAGATGCCAGAGCCCGACGCACAGGATGAAGACCAGGAGCGGCACGGGCAGGCCAAGAACCGATCCATGGCCGAGCGGGCGCACGAAGGCGGGAAAGCCCGAGATGTCGCCGCCGCGTGTGGCGAACTCACCCACCCCGCGCAAAAAGATCATCATCGAAAGGGAGACAAGGATCGGATGCGCGCGCGTGTAGGCGATGACGAGGCCCATCACCGTGCCGCTCAGCGCGCCTGCACCGAGCGCCAGGGCGACGCCAAGCATGAAGGCTAAAGGTCCCGCGTCGACGCCGCCATTGGCCTGCAGCACCCAGGCTGCGACGAGCCCCGCGATATTGGCGGTGAAGGTGACCGCGAGATTGAGCCCGCCGGTCAGGATCGGCAGCAGCATGGCGAGGGTGAGCAGGCCAAGCTCGGGCAGCTGGAAGGCGACCGATCCGAAGGTCGCCGCGGAGAGAAACCGCGGCGAGGCGGTGCCGAACACCACGACGACCGCGATCAGGGCGACGATCGGCCCGACCATATCCCCGCCGAAGATCCGGCGGGCGCGCGCGAAAAGGCCCGTCATGACTTTCTACCTTCGGTGCGCATGAAGGGCAGCAGCTTTTCGATACTGGAGTTCGACAGCGTAATCGCGGCCAGGATGATGGCGCCGATGATCATCCGGAACGCATAGGGCGACACGCCCATCAGGTTCAGCCCGTTTCCGATGATCGAGATCAGGAGCACGCCGAGCACGCAGCCCAGCACCGAACCCCTTCCGCCGCCGAGCCGCGCCCCGCCGAGCACCACGGCGGCCAGCACCTCGAGTTCGCGGCCGTAAAGCGCGTTGGGCACCACCTCCTGTGCGTAGTGCGCCTGGACCAGCCCGCCGATGCCGGCCATCAACCCCACCCAGCCGAAAGCGATGTACTGCATGGCGCCGATGTTGATGCCGAAGCGCCGCGCACCTTCGGGATTGTCGCCGAACGCGTAGAGCTGGCGTCCGGTCGAGGTGTGGCGGATCAGGAACCATGTGGCGAAGACGCACAGCACCATGACCAGGACCGGTAGGCGGATTTCCGCCCAGCTTCCGTCGGCCATCTCGCGCTCGAACAGAATGACCCTGTCGGTCCACCAGGTGGGCAGGTCGTAGATCGACACGCCGCGCGTGAAGAACATCAGGAGGCCGAAATAGATGTTGAAGGTGGCAATGGTGACGACGATGGAGATGATGCGGAACGTGTGAATCAGGAAGGCGTTGAAGGCGCCCAGGAGCACGCCGACGCTACCGGCGATCAGTAGGCCACTTATCCAGCCGCCACCACCGATCTGAGCCAGGATCAATGCCGTGACATATTGCACGACCGAAGCCGCCACGGCGAACGAGATGTCGATCCCGCCGGCGATCAGCACCACCAGCAGACCGACCGCGAAGATGATGTTGACGGCACTGATGTTGAGAAGATCGAAGGCGTTGACCAGCGTGAAAAAGCGGTCCGAGGCCAGGGAAAGAAAGACGCAGATCAGCGCGATCACGGCGAGCAACGCCATTTCCGTCGCCTGGGTCTGGAGGAGCCTACGCATAGACGGCGGCCTCCATATCGGAAAGCGATGCGTCCCGGGGGTCGTACTCGCCGACGACCCGTCCGTCGGCCATGTGCAGCACGCGGTCGGCGTTGAAATAGACTTCCGGCACCTCGTCGGAGATCAGGATGATGGCAAGCCCGGTCTCGGCAAGACGCGCGACGATGTCGAAAATGCCGGCGCGGGCGCCGACGTCGACGCCGACCGTCGGCGCGTCGAGGATCAGAAGCTTCGGATCCGTGGCGAGCCACTTGGCGATCGCCACACGCTGCTGGTTGCCGCCGGAAAGGGTGGAGATCGGATCGTCCTCATGGCCGATCTTGACGCCGAGATCGACGATCCATTTCGAGACGAGGTCGTGTTTCTTCTCGCCCGAGATGAGTCCGCCCGACAGAATCTTGTCGATCGAGGCGATCACCAGATTGTCGGCTATCGACTGCGGCTGAATGAGGCCGAGCGAGAGCCGGTCCTCGGAAAGATAGGCGACGCCGGCGCGGATCGCCTCCCGATTGGAGCCGAAGCGGACGGGCCGGCCGTCGAGGCGGACCGTCCCGCGATGGGGACGGCGCATGCCGAACAGCGTCAGCGCCAACTCGGTGCGCCCGGAGCCGAGCAAACCCGTGATGCCGAGCGTCTCGCCTTGCCTGACCGTCAGCGAGACGTCCTCGAACTCGCCTTTGCGCGCCAGTCCTTCCACCTCCAGCACCGCCGGTGCGCCCTCGCGGGAGCGCGCGCGCACATTGTTGTCGAAGGTTTTGCCCGTCATCAGTTCGGTGATCCGAGACTGGGTCATCCCCTCGGCCGGATAGACACCCACCAGCTTGCCGTCACGCAGGACGGTAATACGGTCGGAAATCTCGATCACTTCGGCCAGGCGGTGGCTGACGAAGACGACGGCAATGCCCGAGGCCGACAGATTGCGGACGATTTCCAGGAGATGATCGGTTTCGGATTGGGTCAGCGAGGCCGTCGGCTCGTCCATGAAGACGATCTTCGCCTCGCCCACCAGGGCGCGCGCGATCGCCACGATCTGGCGGCGGGCAATCGAGTATTCACGTAAAGGAACATCGACATCGAGGCTGACGCCGAGGCGCTCCAGAACGCGCTGCGCCGTCTCGCGCATGGCCGAATGGCTCACCTTGCGCGGCCAGCGGCCGACGACGGTCTGAAAGGCGATGTTTTCGGCGACCGACATTTCAGGGAAAAGGGCAAGATCCTGCCAGATCACCTGGATTCCGGCGGCCTGCGCGGTCACCGGCGACATGTGATGGTAGGTCGTTCCGTCATAGTCGATCCGCGCTCCGGCCGCGGGCCGGTAGACGCCGGTGATCACCTTGATCAGCGTGCTCTTTCCCGAGCCGTTCTCGCCGGCCAGGCAATGGACCTCGCCGGGACGGACGTCGAAGGACACGTCGCGCAACGCACGCACGCCGCCGAAGGTCATATTGACGCTTTCCAGCGATAGAAGGGGTGGTTGCGCTTCGGACGCGCTCGACGGAGAAGCCATGGCCATGCCTTTTCAACCCTCAGGCAGTCGGATGAAAGGGGCTGCCGGGCCGGCCGGAGCCGGCCCGACAAGGGAGGAACGCTGAGGTTCAAAGTCCCATATCGGCCAGGTCGTCGACGGTGTCCTTGTTGATGGTCACCAGCTGGTCGACGATGATGTCGTTGCCCTCCGGCTCGACCACGCCGAGGCCTTCGATCTCGTCACCGGCCTCGATCGTCTCGCCCTTCACGAGCATGTCGGCGAGCGTGACAAAAACTTCGCCGGCCTGTTTCGGATTCCACATGAAGCCGCCGGAGATGGCGTCGGACTTGATGAGCTTGCGCCCCTGTCCCGGCGAGAAGGGACCGAGCACGAAGACCTCGCCCACTTTACGGCGCTCCTCGATGGCACGACCGGCGCCGATCGGCCCCTGGCTGCCGAAAGCGAGAAAGCCCTTCAAATCGGGATGGGCCGACATCAGGTCGAGGGCGGTCGAGCGGCTCTCGTCGACATCCTCGGCGACGCCGTAGCGTTCGCCGACAAGTTCCATGTCCGGAAAGTTTTCCTCGAGATAGGCGATCGCCGCATCCGCCCATGCATTGTGGAGCGGCACCGTCAGCGAGCCGACGAAGACGGCATATTTGCCCTCGCCGCCCATCTTCTCGGCCAGAAGCTCGGCATGCGCCTCGCCGAAGCCGTCTGCGGAGGCGAGCTCGAAGTTCCAGTCCGCCCCCTTCTGCCCGGGCGACTCATGGGTGATGACGATGATGCCCTGCTCCTGCGCCTTGGTCAGCACCGGCTCCAGAACCGTGGCGTCGTTCGGCACCACTCCGATGACGTCCACGCCCTGGGCGATCAGGTCCTCTATAGCACGCACCTGCAGCGCCGGATCCGCACTCGTCGGACCGACCATGGAGGCGTCGACGCCGAGTTCTTCCGCTCTCTCCTCGATGCCGGCCTCCATGGCATTGAACCACGGAATGCCGCCGATTTTGACGACGACACCCACCTTCGGAGTCTCTTGGGCGTGGGCGCCGAAGGCTGCAGCCACGGAAACGGTGGCTGCGAAGGCAGCCGCTAACAGACTTTTCATGTGTCTCCTCCTCTGTCGGTTCCTGGGAACCAAGGGCCGGCGAAAGGCGCGGGCCCGGCGCAATAACGGCGAAGAATCAGTTTCCCGCCTCCCTTAAGAGCTGCTTTTCCACCAAGCAGCGCCACCACCGGCAAATCGTTCTTTCCTTTTTGCACAATCGATGGTGCAATGACTATCAGCCACAGATCGCCTTTCGTCAAGAGGCAAAGGCTTTCGCGGTACGCGCGGATGCCTATAGAGATGTCCGGGGGTTTCGGATGAAGAACGACAGCAAGAAAAAGGCGACGATCTACGACCTGTCGGTGCTTTCGGGGAGTTCGCCCTCAACCGTCAGCGCGGTGCTGAATGGCACCTGGCGCAAGCGCCGGATCAAGGAAAGCACGGCCGACCTCATCCGCCGGCTCGCGGAAGAGCATCAATACACGGCGAACCGCCAGGCCCAGGGCCTGCGCAATGCGCGTTCCGGCCTCGTGGGTTTGCTGCTGCCGATCTACGACAACCGCTATTTCTCCTCGCTGGCCCAGACCTTCGAGGCAATGGTCAGGGAAAAGGGTCGGTGTCCGATCGTCGCCAGCGCCAGCCGCGACCCGGAGGAAGAGCGCGAGAAGGCCGAGACGCTGATCTCCTATTCCGTCGATGCCTTGTTCATCTGCGGCGCCACCGATCCCGACGGGGTGCACGCGGTTTGCGAGAAGGCCGGCGTCAAGCACATCAATATAGATCTTCCTGGCACGAAGACGTCTTCCGTCATCAGCGACAACTATGCCGGCGGGCGGGCGCTTACCGAGGCGATCATCCGCCAGTTTCCCGCCGACAAGCCGCTTGCACCGGAAGAGGTGTTCCTTTTCGGAGGCCGGAACGACCATAACAGCCGCGAGCGCATTCGCGGGTTTCGCGCGGTCAAGCGGGAGATGCTCGGCGGCGACCCGGATGCGTGCATCCAGCCGACCGGCTACTCCCCCGAAAAGACGCGCATCGCATTCGAGGCGTTCTATGAGAAGCAGGATAAGCTGCCGCGCGCGCTCTTCGTCAATTCCTCGATCAACTTCGAAGGCTTCCTGCGCTTCATGGCCAATCATCCGCACGAGACGTTCTCGGAAATCGTGGTCGGCTGCTACGACTACGATCCTTTCGCCTCGTTCCTGCCCTTCCCGGTCATCATGATCCGCCAGGACATAGAAGCCATGCTGAGTGAGGCCTTCCGCGTGATGGAGGAACCGCCGACGGCGCCGCGCATCCATCTCGTCGCCCCGAAACTCATTGCGCCGCGGACCGCGCTCACAGGACCGCTCGACGCGCTGAAGGACATCGAACCGACCGTACAGCCAGGCGCCGATCTGATCGCACCGCGAGCAGAGGCATGAATGCCGACGGCGCGGGCAGCCCGTACGGAGCGCCGTAGCCGAAAACCTGAAACGGAAAAGCAGGACGTGTTCGAATACCGGCTCGCCAGAAAAGCCTTGAGCGATTTGCCGATTGAATGGCTGGGGCGGCAGGATTCGAACCTGCGCATGACGGTACCAAAAACCGTTGCCTTACCGCTTGGCTACGCCCCAACACCGGACCGCACGGCCGAGCCGCCGTCGAACCCCGCCCATATAGAGGGACCGGCGCCGCGACGCAACGCCCCATGCACGGCAAACAGGATCACTATACACGAAACGCTACAGTGGCTTGCGTTTGGTGATACCCGTGCTATTCGACCTTTGCTGCGAATGCTGATAGGAGAATGCCTCAATTCTGCCTGCCGCCGCGGGCAGAATTGATATGTATTACGCAAAGAGAGGGTGCGGTAATCCGTGATGGGGTGTCATAGACCATGACATTGGTTGGGATCCATCAATGGATTCACACGCGCCCGCGCCGCACGAAGCGGGCCCTGCTTCTTGCTGCCGATATCATCGGGCTGACGATGATTATCTGGCTCGCCTATTGCTTTCGCTTCGAGCGGCTCTTCATCCCCAACCGCGAGCAGATATTCCTGATTCTCGCCGGCCCGGCCATCGCCATTCCGGTTTTCGTCTATATGGGCCTCTACCGTGCCGTGCTGCGTTATCTGCGCGAGCGGGCGATCTGGACCATCGTCCAGGCCGTGACGATCTCGACGCTCATCTGGGTCTCTGTGGTCTTTCTCACCCTCTCCTACGGCGCGGAGGGCGTGCCCCGCACGATCGTCGTGCTCTACTGGATCGGCGGGATCGTGGCCGTGACCGGGAGCCGCTTCGGAATCAAATGGCTGCTGCGGCGCGGCCTGCCGCGGCCGAAGGAGAAGACGCGGGTCCTGATCTTCGGTGCCGGCGACGCTGCGGCACAACTCGCCGAGGCACTGCATGCCGCTGGCGACTGCCAGGTCCTGGGCTTCCTCAGCGACGATCCCAGCCTGCAAGGCATGGATATTCTCGGAATCCGCATTTATCCGACCGCGCGGATTGGAGAACTCATCACCAATATGGGAATTCACGAAGTCATCATCGCCACAACATCGTCGAGCACGCGCAAGCGGCGCGAGGTTGTGGCGAGCCTCGGGCAGTTCCCGGTCAAAATCCGGGTCCTGCCGCCGATCGCCGATCTGGCCGCCGGCAAATATCTCGTCAGCTATATCCGCGATATCGACATCGACGACCTGCTGGGCCGGTCGCCGGTCCCCGCCGATCCGGCATTGCTGCGCGCGCCGGTCGAAGGCCGCGTGATTCTCATCACCGGGGCGGCGGGCTCGATCGGCTCGGCGGTTTGCCGCACCGTCGCCCAGGCCAATCCCGCCAAGCTCATCCTGCTGGATTTCAACGAACTGGGCCTCTACCAGATCGAGCGTGAACTGCGCCGCTACGGCGCCTTCCCATTGGTCGCTGTCCTCGGCTCCATCACCGATGCGCGCCTTCTGCGCCGCGTCCTGAACGAGCACAAGGTCGAGACCGTCTACCATTGCGCCGCCTACAAGCATGTCTCCCTCGTCGAGGAGAACCAACTCGAAGGCGTGCGCAACAACGTGATGGGCACGCTCACGGTGGTGAAGGAAGCCTGCGCCTCGACCGTCGAGAACTTCGTCCTCATCTCTTCCGACAAAGCGGTGCGGCCGAAGAGCGTGATGGGCGCAACGAAGCGCTGGGCGGAACTGATCGTGCGCCACTACGGGATGCAGGCGGCACGGAAGAACGGCAAAAGACGGGTTTTTTCCTGCGTGCGGTTCGGAAACGTGATCGGCTCCAGCGGCTCGGTGGTGCCGCTCTTCAAGGAGCAGATCGCCGCCGGCGGTCCGGTGACGCTGACCCATGAAGGCATGACCCGCTATTTCATGTCCGTGCGCGAGGCCGCGGAACTGATCGTTCAGGCGGGCGCGCTGTCCACCAGTTGCGACATCCTGCTGCTCGACATGGGCGAGCCGGTGAAGATTCGCGACCTGGCGGAAGATATGATCATGCTTGCCGGCCTCACCGTGCGGGACGCGGACAATCCGGACGGCGACATCGAGATCGTCACCATCGGTATGCGCCCGGCCGAAAAGCTGTGCGAGGAGCTGTTTTACGATCCCTCCGGCGTCACGGCGACGCGCCATCCCAAGATCCTGCGCGCCAAGCCGCAGGATGGCGTTGCCGGGGGCGTGCCCGCCATGCTGAAGCAGCTCAGCGATGCGATCGAGAGTGGCAACGAGGCGGAGGTTAGGCGCGTACTCTTCGAGCAATTGAAGGAAAACGACAGCGAGCGGGCGAACCAGGCTTTGCCGCAGCACGCTGTCGAGACGACCACGCAACTTCGGCATTCGGCCTAACGAAAAGGAGCAGCCGTGGCGCAATCCGCAGCCGACGCCTTACGGCAGGAATATCGGCCTCATCGTCCCAAACGCATCTTCGATCTCGTCCTGGCCGTTCCGTTTGCCGCGCTGTCCCTGCCCGTGTTGGTCCTGATGGCGGCGATTATCCGCGTGTCGTCGAAAGGTCCGGTCGTCTACGCGCAGACACGGGTCGGCCGCCATGGCATCCCGTTCCGATGTTACAAGCTCAGGACGATGCACGTGGACACACCGTCCGTGCCGACCCACGAGATGGCGCCCAACGCCGTGACGCCGGTCGGGCGATTTCTGCGGCGGACGAAGCTCGACGAGCTCCCGCAGTTGTGGAATGTCTTGCGGGGGGACATGTCGCTTGTCGGGCCGCGCCCCTGCCTTCCCGAACAGGAGGAATTGATCCACCATCGGCTGCATCAGGGGGTGCTCGCCGTGGCACCAGGCATGACGGGTCTGTCGCAGGTGCGCGGCATCGACATGTCGAATCCGGCGCTGTGCGCAAAGACCGATGCGGAGTATCTGCGCAACTGGTCGCTCGGCCGCGATGTATCGCTCCTGGCGCAAACCTTCTGGCGGTCGTAGCGGCTTCGGGAAGGCCGGAGCCGATCTCACTGCAATTGTCTAAACCCGGTTGCGCCGCGAAAGCACCTTTTCCCAGTCAAGCGCATGGGTGACGATCTCCTCGAGGTCGTCATGGGCCGGCTTCCAGCCGAGCTCGGTAAAACACCGCTCTGCACTGGCGACGATCTCGACGGCATCGCCCGGCCGGCGCGCGCTCTTCCGCACGGCGAAATCCGTTCCTGCCACGCGCTTGACCGTGTCGATGACCTCCAGCACGGAGAAGCCTCGCCCGTAGCCGCAATTGGCCACCAGGCTGCCGCCCCCCTGTCTCAGGCGCTGCAGCGCCAGATAATGCGCGTTCACCAGGTCCGAGACGTGGATGTAGTCGCGCACGCAGGTGCCGTCGTGCGTGGGATAATCATCGCCAAAGACTTCCATATGCGGGCGCTTGCCGGCGGCCGTCTCGCAGGCGACCTTGATGAGATGCGTGGCGCCGCGGGTGGATTGACCGGAGCGCTGTCCTGGGTCGGCGCCCGCTACGTTGAAGTAGCGCAGGGCCGTGTAGGCGAAGTCGTGGGCGGCGGCGACGTCGCGCAGCATGGTCTCGGTCATGAGCTTCGATGTGCCGTAGGGCGACTCGGGCGCGAGCGGATCGTCTTCCGTCACCGGGTTGCTGCGCGGCGTGCCGTAGACGGCGGCGGTCGAGGAGAAGATGAAGTGCTTCACGCCGCACCGCACCGCGCTTTCGATGAGGGCGCGCGACTTGACCGTATTGTTGAGATAATAGCCGAGTGGGTCGGCGACGGATTCGGGCACCACGATCGACCCGGCGAAATGGATGATCGCATCGACGCCGCGGCGCTCGATCGTCCGCTCTACCAGCGCCTGGTCGCCGACATCGCCCACGACGAGTTCGGCCGCCTGCGGCACCGCCCAGTCGAAGCCGGTGGACAGCCGGTCCACCACCACCACCTCTTCGCCACGGTCGAGCAACTCCCAGACCATGTGGCTGCCGATATATCCGGCTCCACCCGTCACGAGCACAGTCAAGGCGAACATCCCTCCTTTATAGGAAAAGGGCCATGGGGCAGGCCGCGCCCATGGCCCTCACACGTTCTCCACGGTGGACGGTCAAGCCCGGCCTAGACCCAGGCCCCTTAAGGCGGCCCAGCCCGCCGGCACGAGACAGGCCGCGAGCGCCGCCTTAACGAGATCCGGCAGGATGAAGGGCAGCACGCCGAACTGCCATGCGCCGTCGGCGCCGATCAGCACGGAAAGCCAGGCAAATCCGAGGAACAGGAGCATTGCCTGCGCCAGGAACATCACCGCTCCGAGCTTCAGGACGTTGCGGTCCCAGCCGCGATCGGCAGCATAACCGACCATCGCCGCCATGACGACGAACCCAACGAGGTAGCCGCCCGTCGGCCCAACCATATAAGCCAGGCCAATCCCCTTTTCGGGCGTGCTTTGAAACACGGGAAAGCCCATGGCACCCTCGGCCAGATAGAGCAGGAGCGTGGCCACGCCGAGCCGCAGGCCGAAGGAGGCGGCGATGAGCAGGATCGCCAGGTTCTGGAGCGAAAGATCGACCGGTCCCAGCACCACCTTGGTCTTGGCGGCCAGTGTCAAAAGCAGCGTGCCGCCGACGACGGCGAGCGCTTGTGCGGCGATGCGCGCCGTCCCGGAGCGGGGCAAGGCAAGAGATACGAGCGATCGAGAAGCTATCGCCTGCGACATGGAACCTCCGTGGACTTCTTCTGATGGATGCGAACTGCTTTCTCTATATTCGCTTCCGTGCGCAGCGGCAATAAGCCGACGCCACGCCGACGCTTGTCAGGGCGCAAGCATCCTGAGCCACTCGTCAAACGAACGCGTCGCCTTCTGTTCGGAGGCGGGTTCGGCCTGCGTGAGGGCCGATGTCGCGACCGCGTTGCGCGCCTCGCGCGGGCTATAGCCGAACTCGTGGCTGAAGGCGCGGCTGAAATTCGCCGCCGACTCAAACCCGACGGATTGCGCGATATCCAGGATGCGCTGGTCGTTCTCGGGATCGCTGAGCGCGGCGTGTGCGGCGATCAGCCGGCGTCGGCGGATGTAGTGAAGGACACCGCCGCTGGGCTCGAACAGTTGGTAAAGACGGGTACGCGAAATACCCAGGTCCCGGGACAGCGCATCGGGCGTCAGATCCGCTGAGTGAAGGTTGCGGTGGATATGGCGGCGTGCGCGCTCCATCAGGCCGGGATTGGCCTGATTCTCCGAAGTCGGTTGCTGGCCGGCAACCGCGGAAAGGCAGGCCACCACCATATCCCTCACCGTTTGCACGACCCGTGGCAGGTCCTGCGCCGAGAGGCTGTCCAGCGTGGCCTCGACGCTGCCGACATAGTCGGTCAAAAGGGTCGCCAGATTGCCCGACAGGATCGAGTTGTTCGCTCCGTCCAGCACGGCCGGCTTGTCGGCGAACAGGTCGCGCGGCATATAGATGAGTACCGTTTCGCAATCGAGCGCGCGCCCGCTGAAAGGCTGGCCGAGCGATCTGAACTCGACCTGACCCGGCGCGCCCTCTGCCACCTCTCCGTTCACTTCCGTCCAGCTATGCCCGCTGCGCGGGATGCTCAGATACCAGTGATCGATGGGGCTGGCGCGTAGCCTGGCAGACGAACGGACATAGCTGTGAGCGGGCGTACGCTGCTGGACGAAGAGGATCTCGCCCAGGTGCCAGGCCGTGTGATCGGCAGGAAAGCCGCCATCGATGCTCGTGCCCTCGGGCAGGCGGATATCCACCAGTGAGGCGACGTAGGCTTGCCAGGCATCAAACTGGTGCGCCGGCTCGAGTGCGCGGGTGGAAAAGTGCAACGGATTGAGTACAGGCGGAGCCGGTGCATGGGGCGGTGCCTGACGGAGAGTGCGCGGCCAGCGGCGGCGCTCATGCGCCTGATGGTCGGACGAGTCCGTGCCTTGGCCAAAACCGCGCCCAGGCTTCCACACACCGTCCGACATTCAGCTCACCTGCCTCCAAACGTCATAAAATTCTTCTGATAAACCAATCAGCCGATTTTGAGGCGACGGACGAGTATCCACAGACCGGTCGCGAGAAAGTTGCAGGCGGATACGGCGGCGGACTCGCCATCGACCGCGTAGGCGCGGCCACCGTCGGTTTTTTCGTAAAAATGTACATGTTGATAACTTTCCGGACGAACCGATAACGACACGCCCCTCTTGTCCGTATATCAGAATTATCAAGCTTTCCCCTCGTCCTCCGAAAGAGGACAGGAAGACATTCGTGAATAAGCAAGCTGCCCGCCGCATAAACGGGACAGTATTCTTGCGCCTTGGGGAAGGCATAGGACAATACAAATAGTGAATTGGGGCTGATCGTGGGTATTATTTACAATGCGCAATCCCGTGTGGCCGTGGCGCAGGCACCGCGGCGAATCCTCGTCACTGGCGGTGCGGGCTTTCTCGGTTCGCATCTGTGCGAAAGACTACTGGAGGCCGGGCACCACATTATCTGTGTCGACAATTTTTCAACCGGGCTGATGCGCAATGTGCGGCATCTGTCGCGCTACAACTCCTTCAGCATCGTCAATCACGACATCGTCGAGCCGCTCGATATCGAGATCGACGAGATCTACAATCTCGCCAGCCCCGCCTCTCCTCCGCACTACCAGGCCGATCCCGTTCATACGACCCGGACGAATGTCATCGGCTCGCTCAATCTGCTGGAGCTGGCTGAAAGCCGAAACGCCCGCATTTTCCAGGCTTCCACCTCGGAGGTGTACGGCGATCCGCACGTTCATCCGCAGGTCGAGAGCTACTGGGGCAACGTCAATCCGTTTGGGCCGCGTGCCTGCTACGACGAGGGCAAGCGCTGCGCCGAAACCCTGTTTCACGATTTTCGGGCGCGGCGCGGGGTCGAGGTCAAGATCGCCCGCATCTTCAACACCTACGGTCCGCGCATGCGTCCCGACGACGGGCGCGTGGTGTCGAACTTCATCGTCCAGGCGCTCAAGGGCGAGGATATCACCATTTACGGCGACGGCACCCAGACCCGCTCCTTCTGTTATGTGGACGACCTGATCGAAGGCTTCATACGCCTGATGGGTACGGAACCCTCCTTCAGCGGTCCGGTGAACCTCGGCAATCCCGGAGAATTCACCATCGCCGAGCTGGCCGAGCAGGTCGTCGAGATCACTGGGAGCCGTTCGCGCATCGTAAACCGCCCCCTGCCAGTGGACGATCCGCGCCAGCGCCGCCCCGACATCACGCTTGCAGAGCGTGTGCTGGGATGGCAGCCGCGCGTGCCCCTGTCCGAGGGGTTGAAGGATACGATCCTCTATTTCGAGCGCGTCCTCGCACAGTCGGACCGCGAGCGCGAAGAGGTGGCCTGATGCCCGCGCGCAGAATCCTCGTCACCGGCGGCGCGGGCTTCATCGGTAGCCACACCGCCAAGCTGCTCAACTCCCGCGGCATCGAGCCGATCGTCTACGACAATCTGACGACGGGCAACCGTTCGGCGGTGCGCTGGGGCCCGTTCGTGCACGGGGATATTTTGGACACGCTGCGTCTGGTCCAAGCGATCGAGCAATACGAACCCGTCGCGGTGATCCATTTTGCGGCATCGGCCTATGTCGGAGAGTCGGTCCAGGACCCGGCGAAGTATTATCGCAACAACGTGTCCGGTACGCTGTCGCTGCTGGAAGCTTGCCGACTGGCCGGCATCGACAAGGTGATCCTCTCCTCCAGCTGCGCCGTCTACGGCGTGCCGGAAATTTTGCCGATCAGCGAGACCACGCCGCAGCATCCCATTAATCCGTACGGACGGACGAAGCTGATCACCGAGCACATGCTGCGTGATCATGCTGCCGCCTTTGGTCTGCGCTATGTGGCGCTGCGCTATTTCAACGCCTGTGGCGCCGACCTCGACGGCGAACTCGGCGAATGGCACGACCCCGAAACACACCTCATTCCGCGCGCCCTCCTGGCCGCAAGCGGCAGGATCCCGCATCTGGAGGTGTTCGGCGACGACTACGCAACGCCCGACGGAACCTGCATCCGCGACTATGTCCACGTCGCGGATCTGGCGCGGGCGCATCTGCTGGCCTTCGAGCACCTGGTCGGCGGCGGGGAAAACCTGGCCCTTAACGTGGGGACCGGACAGGGTTCCTCCATCAAGGAAATTCTCTCGGCCATTCGCAAGACGACAGGGCGCGAGGTCCCGGTCACCTTTCGCTCCCGCCGGGCGGGCGATCCGCCGGCGCTCTATGCCGATCCGACCCTTGCCCGCAGCATGCTCGGCTTCAAGACGCGCTATTCCGACGTCGAGACGATCGTACGCACCGCCGCCCCATTCTTCGGCCTGGAGGCACGGGCATGAAGCACGTTGCGGCAAATGACGTGACCGGCTCCCACGCGCTGGGCGCGGATCCGACGCACGAACCGCTCATGGTGCCGCTCATCAGCGGATACCGGCGCGTGGAATATCTGGCAGGCGTCGCCCTCTGGATCGCAGCACTGGCCTATTTCTGGGCCTGGTGGCTGCGTCCGGAGCACCATTTCAGCACCTTCGGTTCCGTCCTCGTCACGGCCGTGATCGCCTGGGTTACGCTTCTGCCGGGTTATTTCATCGCCATCTTCTATCGGGCAAGGAAGCCGAACGGCCCCTTGCGCCTGCCGGCCGGCAGGCGCATCGCCATGGTGGTTACCAAGGCGCCGTCGGAGCCCTTCCCGGTGGTCGCGGAGACGCTGCGGGCGATGCTGGCGCAAGACGTGCCACACGACACGTGGCTCGCAGACGAGGATCCCTCCCCCGAAACGCTCGACTGGTGCCGCCGGCACGGCGTGTTCGTGTCCACCCGCAAGGGGCGGGCGGACTATCACCGCACGAGTTGGCCACGGCGCACGCGCTGCAAGGAAGGCAACCTCGCCTTCTTCTACGACCACTACGGCTACGAACGCTACGATTTCGTGGCTCAGCTCGACGCCGACCACGTGCCGGAGCCCGACTATCTCTACCAGATGTTGCGCCCCTTCGCCGATCCGGCCATCGGCTATGTGTCGGCGCCCAGCATCTGCGACAGAAACGCCGCCGAAAGCTGGTCGGCGCGTGGGCGACTCTATGCGGAAGCGAGCATGCACGGGTCATTGCAGGCCGGATACAACGGTGGCCTGGCGCCGCTGTGCATCGGCTCGCACTACGCCGTGCGCACCGCGGCGCTGAAGGAGATCGGCGGGCTCGGACCCGAACTCGCCGAGGATCATTCCACGACGCTGATGATGAACGCCCACGGCTGGCGCGGCGTCCATGCGCTGGAAGCGATCGCCCACGGCGACGGGCCGCGCACCTTCGGCGACCTGGTCACGCAGGAATTCCAGTGGTCGCGCAGCCTCGTCATGCTGCTCCTGCAATATTCTCCGAAGCTGGTCGGGCACCTGCCGCCGCGCCTGCAGTTCCAGTTCCTCTTCTCGCAGTTCTGGTATCCGCTCTTTTCGGTGTTCATGGCGCTGATGTTCGCCCTGCCCATCCTGGCGCTCCTGCGCGGCGAGAACTTCGTGGCAGTGACGTATCCGAGCTTCCTCGCCCATTTCGCGCCGCTCTCACTCGTCCTCGTGCTGCTTGCATTTCGCTGGCGAGCCACCGGCTCCTTCCGGCCACTCGATGCGAAGATCCTGAGCTGGGAATCCATGCTCTTCCTCTTCGCGCGGTGGCCTTGGGCGCTGGCCGGATCGCTCGCTGCCCTGCGGGACTGGATCACCGGCTCCTTCGTCGATTTCCGTGTCACGCCGAAGGGTGGCTCCGAAGTGGATCCGCTGCCCCTGCGCGTCCTGGCGCCTTACGGCTTTCTGTCCATCGCCTCGCTGGTCCCGGTGCTTCTGGTGAACGATGCGGGAGAAACGCGCGGCTTCTATCTCTTCGCCATCGTCAACGCAGTGGTCTACACGACGCTCCTTTGCGTGATCGTCATCCGGCACGCCCGCGAAAACGCCGTGCGCGTGACGAGCCGCACCTATCGTCCGGCAATGGCCGCCAGCCTTTTGGCTCTTCTCGTTCTGCCAAGCATCGCCACGGCTGAGCGCGGGAAGGAAGGGCTCGAGGCGCTTGCCTGGGGTGCTGGCAGCTTCCGCCTTTTCGAGGAGCGCTTCTCCGTCGCCGGTGCCGGCATCGGCGGAACGGATCTGCGCAGGACCGTTTTCCGCCCCCACTGGCTTCCCCCCAAATCCGGAACCTCAAACGAAAACGAGTCGTGAAATGAAAATCGCAATAATAGGAACGGGTTACGTCGGCCTCGTCAGCGGCACATGCTTCGCCGAATGGGGCCATGAGGTGGCCTGTGTCGACAAAAACGCCGAAAAGATCGCCGGGCTCAATCAGGGGAAGCTCCCCATCTACGAACCCGGCCTCGACGAACTGGTGGAGCGCAACACCGTCGCCGGACGCCTGTCCTTCACCACAGATCTGGCGGAAGCGGTGCAAGATGCCGCCGCCGTCTTCATCGCGGTCGGAACCCCCTCGCGCGCCGGGCACGGCGATGCCGATCTCTCCTTCGTCTATATGGTCGCCAAGGAGATTGCGCCGCTGCTTTGTGACGGTGCCGTGGTGGTCGTCAAATCGACCGTTCCGGTGGGCACCGGCGATGCTGTCGAGAAGATCATCTCGACGGTGCGCAGGCCGGGCAGCTTCTCCGTCGCCTCGAACCCCGAGTTTCTCCGCGAGGGCGTTGCCATCCGCGACTTTCTCGAGCCCGATCGCGTGGTGATCGGTGTCGAGGACGCGAACGCGCGCGCGGTTCTCATGGCGCTCTACAGCGGCCCGCTTGCCGAAGACGAGTCTCCGATCGTGGTCACCCAGCGCCGCACGTCGGAACTGATCAAGTATGCGTCCAACGCCTTCCTGGCCACGAAAATCACCTTCATCAACGAACTCGCGGACCTTTGCGAGCAGGTCGGGACCAATGTCAGCGAGCTCGCCCTCGGCATGGGGCTCGACAAGCGCATCGGCACGAGCTTCCTGAATGCCGGGCCGGGCTATGGCGGTTCCTGCTTCCCCAAGGACACGCTGGCGCTCCTGCGCACGGCGCAAGACCACGGGGTGGCGCTGCGCATCGTCGAGGAGACGGTGACGGCGAACGAAGCGCGCAAGCGCAAGATGGCCCTGAAGGTGCTCGATGCCGTCGGCGGCGATGTCGACGGCATGACGATCGCGGTCCTGGGCCTGACCTTCAAGCCCGACACGGACGATATGCGCGACGCCCCCTCGGTGCCCCTGATCGAGACCCTGCAGCGCTTCGGCGCCACCGTCCGCGCGCACGATCCGGTGGGGATGGAAAACGCGGCCCAGATCCTCGAGGACGTGGCGCTGTTCGAGGACCCATACGAATGTGCCCGTGGCGCCGACGCCGTCGTCATCGTCACCGAATGGGAAAGCATCCGCCGCATCAATCTGAAGCTTTTGCGGCAGCTCGTACGCAGCCCCGCGCTGATCGACCTGCGCCACACCTTCGAGCCGGGCGCGGCGGAAGCCTGCGGCTTTCAGCTTTTTGCAGTCGGACGGCCGACGCAGCGCGGTGGCGATACCGCCGCGATGATGACCACCGCCAGGAGCAACAGGGAGCCGGCGGGCTACAACGGAGGGCGCAACCGATGAAACGAACAAGACGCAACCAAACCATGTGTCTCGCCCTCGTCGCCGCGGCGATGCTGGGCGGGCCCGGCAAGGCCGCCGGCGAGGAACTACCCGACGACGCGCGGCTCATGAGCGCAGTGGAACTGCACGGGATTTACCACGACAAAAGCTGGAAGTGGTCGGAAGGCGCGGCTTACCTGCGCGACGAGGGGCGTTCCTTCATCGCCTGGGCCGGTACCGGCGAGTCTGCAAGCTGGGCCGAGGGCCGGTGGATCCTTACCGACGAAGGAGAACTGTGCCTGAAAGGCGAATGGCACAGCCGAACGGGCGTCTATCCCGATGAGACCTGCTTCGTCCACCGGATCCATGAAGGCACCGTCTACCAGAGGCGCGAGCCCTCCGGGGACTGGTACGCCTTCCTGACGGAGGACGACGAGGAATCCGACGCGTTCACCAAGGATGATCTCGTCTCCGGCAAGCTGGAATCCATCCGGCAGACGCTGAAGGCGGGAATGGAAAGCGAAGAAGCATCATCGCTCGCAGAAGCGGGCGATGAACAGGACGGAGAAGGGCAATGAGAAGAACACCAAAGACTATCGCACTTTCGATCGCCGCCTTGATGGTCTCGGCGGCCGTCGTGGCGGCTCCGACACAGCCCCGCGGGCTGCCGAATCCCGATTCGCCGACGGCCCGCGAGCCGTCGGACAAGCGGCCGATCATCACCGAGGACTCGATTGTCTTCGGCGCTTACGACCCGCACGGGGATTTCAGCGAGGATCCGAACTCCGAGGTCGAACACCTCTTCCTTCCGTGGGAGGACGTGGACCTGTCGACCCTGTCGATCGCCGACGCCTATGCGCGCGAGCGCGGGCGGTCGCTCCTGATCACCATCGAGCCGTGGTCCTGGTCGATCGACTGGCGGCTATCGCCGGAGGAACTCTATCGCGGCATCGCCAACGGCGCCTACGACGCCAACATGGCGGCGATCTGCACGGAAATCTCGAAGCTCGAAAGCCCGGTTGTCATCCGCTGGGCCCAGGAGATGGACGAGATCGACAACCAGTTCACCTGGGCGCACTGGCGGCCGCAGGAATATGTGGCGGCCTACCGCCGCTCTGTGACGGAGTGCCGGAAACACGTGAAGGATGCCCGCTTCATGTGGTCACCGAAGGGCAACGAGGGTCTCGAGGCCTTCTATCCCGGCGATGAATACGTCGACATCGTCGGCCTCTCTGTCTTCGGCTATCAGACCTACGACCAGGGCGAGACCGGCCGGGACTGGACCTTCATGGAGCGGCTTGCTCCGGGATACGAACGTGCCGTTGGCTTCGGGAAGCCCATCTGGGTGGCCGAACTCGGCTATGAAGGCGATCGCTCCTACGTCCGTAACTGGGCCGAGAACGTCGCCAAGCCTCACCCGCAATTCCCCGAACTCGTCGCTGTCGTCTACTTCAACGACCGCGAGGTCTATCCGTGGCCGAAGGACTATGGCCGCCCCGACTGGCGGGTGGTCCAGCAGGCCGTCAACTGAGGCGCAAGCTCAAACCGGAGAAAAACGAATGTCAATCCGACCGATAGCGCTGGCACTCGGCCTTCTGGCGGCAGCCTCCTGCGGTGCAGCCGCCGCACCGGAAGACTTTGCCAAGAAAGCCGAGGCAGGCTCACCGCTTTCCAGCGGTGAACTCTACCAGATCTACAACAACCGCTCTTGGCTATGGGATCAGGGCGGGGGCTTCTTCTCCGTGAAGGAGCGCCGCTTCACCGCCTGGGCCGGCAGCGGAGCCGATGCATCCTACGGCATCGGCCTCTGGTTCATCACCGAGCCGGGCAAGCTGTGCTTCCGGGCCAAATGGCACGCCCGCGAAGGCGCCGCACCTGCCGTGACCTGTTTCAGCCACCGCAAGAACGACGACGTCATCTATCAGCGACGCGAGCCGGACGGCGACTGGTATGTCTTCAGGGACGTACCGGCCAAGAGAAGCAACGAGTACGCGAAGTTGCGCAAGGGTGACCATGTCAGCGCCCGCCTGAAGAGGATCGAGGCGCGGATGTCGTCCGACCGCTAGAGCAATTCCAGGAAAAGTGGAAGCCGGTTTTCCGTCCGGAATTGCGTTGAATCAAATGGTTAGATCAGCTCACCGTTTCCATGAAACAGTGAACTGATCTAGGCCTTGGGGAAGGGGGCACCATGGTCCGCCGGCGCTAGCCGGCGGGCCATGGCCGCGTTTCAGCGGGCCGATGCCTGCCGCAAGTCGACCACCGCCGAGGCGGCGATGCGCCAGTCCGGCGAACCATAGCCGTATGGCCAGTAATGCGGCTCCTTGTCGTTGAAATAGACGATGCCTTCCAGCAGCGGGAAAGAGCGCCGCCATCCTGCCGGATCGAGCATCTCCGACAGCCACCTGCGGCGATAATCCTCCGTGCCGGCGACCCCCAGTTCCGCAATGACGATCGGTTTGCCGAACCGGACCACCCGCCGGTAATTTTCCTGGAGCGTTTCGGCGAAACCGCGTGGCCTGCCGTACCAGTGCCGGTCCCACGCCTCCAGCCCCCAGATCGACACCCCGACCATGTCCACATGGGCGTCGCCTGGATAATAGGCTGCGAGATGGCGCTGTCCCTTGGGCGACCAGATGAAACGAGCCCGGGGGGCAATGCGTCTGCACGATGCGACAAAGTAGCGATAAGCGGCGATATAGCCGCGCGCATCCTTGCGCGCCCATGGATAACGCTCGCTGGGCTCCTCCATCTCATGGCCCCAACGGACCCACTGCCGCCCGGGGAAGGAAGCCACGGCGCCGCACACCGAGGCGATCTCTGCATCGAAGCGGCCGTTCTGGATTTCCTCGAAAAGGCTTTCGCCGCCGTCGCGCCAGTTCACCGCCTTCGTGTAGGGCTCGACAGTAACCATCAGCACCCGCCCCCTTTGGGCGGCGATATGCATCTTTCGGGCAAGCATCGCTTTGTCGAGTGCCTGCCAGTAGACGAAGACGTGCTCGATGGCGGCTTGTTCCGAATGATGAAAGCCGCCGTGCGGATCGTAAACCCCGAAGAGCGGTGCCCGGTCGTCGGCCGGTTCATCCGGTGCGATGGCGGTTGTCCTCATCCGGTCGATGCCCTGCACAGGTTCGGCCGAGCCCATCCCCGTCATTCCCAGGCACAAGGCAAAGGCGAACGGTATCGCGATACGCTTCAGCATCTCGACGGTCCCTCCCCGCTGCTTATCGCAGAAAGCAACTCGACGTCCTTCCGAAGCCACTCGGCGTGCAGATGTAGGGCGCACGGCCGAGATAGCGAGCGCTGGCGACCTTTACCGCCGGCTGGCCCGCACTCTTTTTGTGCCGGACCGTCTTTTTCAACTGCGGGGCCGGCGCCGCTGCCGACTCCTCGGCCTCGACCGAAACCGACGAGGTCATCGTGGTATCCGGCATTGCGGCACAACCGGCGAGCATGCTCAGGCAAATTGCTGGAACAATGAATGTCGCCGTCGATATGCTTTTAAACTTAAAATCCGGTCGACGTGTGCTCACTTTTATTTCTTTTTCCATGACTACGCATCCCCATCCCACTATTGGTCTCAGTATTTTTACCTTAACCGACCGGATTTAAATTGCCGTGGAAGCGCGAGTAAAAATTCGAAACTTCGAATAATGAGTTTTTTAATACTTATGCGCGGCTTACCGCCCCCCACGGGGACGGACCGCAACCATCGAGAAGGGCTGTCGCGAACAAAGAGCGTGCTGCTAGACTGACGGGAGCTCGGCCGTCAAAGATGGCCGCGGGCGCTGCGCAAAACGGGAGAAATCACCATCGAATTCGATACACGCTTCGAGCCTGAATACGGGCGGCCGGTGGACGTGGCTCCGGGCGTACAGCGTCTGACGGCTCGCAATCCGAGCCCTTTCACCTTTCGCGGCACGAACTCCTACATCGTCGGCAACGAGACACTCGCCGTCATCGATCCGGGGCCGCAGGACGAGGCACATCTTCGGGCCCTGCTCGCCGCCATCGGCGGCCGGCCGGTGAGCCATATCTTTGTGAGCCATACGCACCGGGATCATTCGCCGCTGGCGCGGCGCCTGGCGGAAGCCACTGGAGCCCTGGTCGCGGCGGAGGGGCCGCATCGCCCTGCCCGCCCGCTGCGCGTGGGCGAGACCAATCCGCTGGACGCCAGCGCCGATACGGATTTCAGCCCCGACATCCAGCTTCCCGACAACGCTCTCGTGGAAGGTGAGGGCTGGGCGATCCGGGTCGTCCATACGCCAGGTCACACGGCCAATCACTGCGCGTTCGGACTGGAAGGCACTGGCATCGCCTTCTCCGCCGATCACGTGATGGCGTGGTCAACGACCATTGTCGCCCCGCCCGACGGCGCGATGGCGGACTTCATGGCCTCTCTCGACCGGCTGATCGCGCGCGACGACCGCTTCCTGCTGCCCGGCCACGGCGGTCCGGTCGCCCGTCCGCAGCAATTCCTGCGCGGTCTGAAGACGCACCGTAAAATGCGCGAGCGCGCCATTCTCAAACGGCTGTTCTCGGGCGACAGGACCATACCGGAAATCGTCGGGGCCATTTACCGCGACACGGACCCCCGGCTGCACGGGGCGGCGGCGCTGTCGGTTCTGGCACATCTGGAAGACCTAGTGGCGCGGGGCCAGGTCCAAGCGGAAGGAATGCTGTCGCTCGACGCCGCCTTTCGCCCGGCCTGAGCGGTCAGCTTCCGAGCCTCTCCATGCGCCTGTCGAGATCGTTCAGGAAGCGCCTGATCCGCTCCGCATTCTCCCCCATGTCGTGCCGGCCGTAGCGAGAGGCCGAACGCATGTCGACATATGTCGCATTCCAGCGCTCTTCGATGCGGATGGCCACATCGGAGGGGAAACCAAGAAGATAGGAGCGACCGACCGCCTCGATCGTGACGTCGCCGGTGCCGTCGCCGGCGGGCATGGGCGACAACAACCACCAGCCACGGCTTTCGACGAGTTCCAGGACGGTGTCCACCACGACATTCCTGGCATGTTCATAGCGCCGTCCGGCGATGTCGGGATAGGCATCCGCCTGCAGCAGCGCGTCATCCTGGCTTATCGCTCCGAGCCGGTTCATCGGCGGCGCGCGCAAAGCGGCGGCGGCTTCGAAACGCGGCGGACGCGAGATGTCCGTCGAAATGTCCATCAGTTGCGGGTGTATGACGATCCGGTAGCCGGAGACAGCATAGGGCACGAGCACGAGCGCCGAAAACACGGCGCCCAGGCTCGCCGCCTTCAGGCCGGCCACGCCGCGCTCCCAGATCTGTACGAAAGCGACGATCGCCAGACAGAGACCGCAAAAAGCCAGGAATCCCACAATTCCGAGAAGCCAGAGGAAGGGCACCGTTTCGACGAGGGCGAAGCGGTGCGCCAGGGCGGCGGTGAGGAAGAGGACGGCCGAGAAGGAGCCGAGCCGGCGCGCCCATGGCGCGGCGGGCGCACTGCGTCGTTCCAGAATCGCCCTCATCGAATCTCCCCACAGCCATCTCCCTCATTGTCACAGTTGTGCAACGGACCGGCAAGCGATCACGTGAACAGTGCTGTTGCAAAAAAGTTTGATACCGACCGGCATGGCACGCGGGCTCCACCACTGGCACCATCAACTTCGAATCGCCCGATCTCATTGTCCTGGAACCTTTTTCGGGCCAGTGCGTTGTGTGTCTCCACGTGTGTAGAGTGTCCGTACAAATATGGAAACGTTGGCCAAAGAAGAGACGCAAACGCCTACGCCGCCTCTGGAAATCGTCGAGCTGGAACTCGCGCTGCGTCACCAGGACTTCGTGGATATCGGCTTCGAAGGCGCTGTCATGCAGGCTTTGGAGCGGATTGGCGGAAAGATGCTGTTTCACATGCGCATGAACGGCCTTGCCGACTGCGACTGGGTCGCTGCGGTGTCGCTCGATGGTGGCGGCGAGCGCAAGGTGGCACTGGTGGCGCAACCCATCGACGGCGGACCGCTGAGGGTTGAGGATGCCGAGGCCAGCGATCTTCCCGTCGCCGGCATTGCCCGGGCTTACGCAAACGTGATGCGGCAGCTCGGCTCCGATGACTGAGGGACGGGAAAGCAGCGAATCCGACCTTTGTTCCGGATGGTGAGACAATGCAGCAAGCCAGACCATCGCCCGGTTTCCGAAGGAACCCCGACAAGAAGATCACGATCGCACCCCATGCCCGCGCCGTGACGGTGTCTGCGGGAAGCACCGTCTTGGCGACAACCCGACAGGCCAAGCGCCTCGAGGAAGAGGGCTATCCGCCGGTGCTTTACATTCCTTTCGACGATATCCGTTTTGCGGCGCTGGAGCGAACCGAGACCAAGAGCCATTGCCCCTACAAGGGCGATGCAAGCTATTGGCGCCTGGCCGAAACCGGCGCGGCGCCGGATGTCATGTGGGCCTATGAAGATCCGTACGAAGAGATGCTGGCCATCAAGGACCACGGCGCCTTCTATGCGGACCGGGTCACTTTCGAGGAGCACTGAGTACTCTCGTCCCTATTCTCCACGGCACGCGGCCTGCGCCGCCGCGAGACGGGCAATTGGCACGCGGAAAGGAGAGCAGGAAACGTAATCAAGCCCCACTTCCTCGCAGAAGGCGATAGAAGCGGGGTCGCCGCCGTGTTCGCCGCAGATGCCAAGCTTCATCGCCTCGCGCACCGCCCTGCCCCGTTCCGCGCCGATCCTGACCAGCGCGCCCACGCCTTCCACGTCGATGGAGACGAAGGGATCCTGCTCCAGAATGCCCTTCTGGCGGTAGATTTCCAGAAAACTGCCGGCATCGTCACGCGAGATGCCGAAGGTGGTCTGGGTGAGATCGTTGGTGCCAAAGGAGAAGAACTCCGCCTCGCGGGCGATCTCTCCGGCGCCCAGCGCCGCGCGCGGCAGCTCGATCATGGTGCCGATCAGATAGTCGATCTCGGCGCCCGCCTCGGCGAGCACCTCCTTGCCCACCTTCTCGATCATCGCCTTCACGAGCGTGAACTCGGCCGCGATGCCGACCAGCGGCACCATGATTTCCGGCACGACCGGCGCGCCGGTGGTGCGCGCAGCCTCGGTCGCCGCTTCGAAAATCGCGCGCGCCTGCATCTCGGCCATCTCGGGATAGCAGATCGCCAACCGGCAGCCGCGATGGCCGAGCATGGGATTGAACTCGTGCAGGGCCTCGGTGCGCTGGCGCAGCCGGTCCGGATCCACATCCATGGCGGCGGCGACCTCGGCAATCTCCTCTTCCGTCTTGGGCAGGAATTCATGGAGCGGCGGATCGAGCAGGCGGATGGTGACGGGAAGACCGGCCATGATCTCGAACAGCTCGATGAAATCGGCCCGCTGCATGGGGAGGAGCTTGGATAACGCCCTGCGGCGCTCCTCTTCCGTGTCGGACAGGATCATCTCGCGCATGGCGAGGATCCGATCGTCGTCGAAGAACATGTGCTCGGTGCGGCATAAACCGATTCCCTCCGCCCCGAAGGAGCGGGCGGTGCGGGCATCGGTCGGCGTGTCGGCATTGGCGCGCACCCCCATGCGGCGCACCGCGTCCGCCCATTCCATGATGGTCGAGAAGTTGCCCGAAAGGGTCGGCTGGCGCATCGGCACCTTGCCCGCGAGCACCTGGCCGGTCGAGCCGTCGATGGTGATCACGTCGCCCTTCCTGAAGGTCCGTCCGAGAGACGACATGGTGCCGGCGCGGTAGTCCACGCGGATGGTGCCGGCGCCGGCGACGCAGGGCTTGCCCATGCCGCGGGCAACCACGGCGGCGTGGCTGGTCATGCCGCCGCGCGTCGTAAGGATGCCCTCTGCGGCATGCATGCCGTGGATGTCCTCCGGGCTCGTCTCCACGCGCACCAGGATGACAGAGATGCCGCGCGCCTTCATCTCCTCCGCCTCGTCGGATGAGAAGACGATCTCGCCCGTCGCCGCCCCCGGGGAAGCCGGCAGGCCGGCGGCGATCATGTCGCGCTGGGCATCGGGATCGATCGTAGGGTGAAGCAACTGGTCGAGGGCGGCGGGGTCGATGCGGCAGACGGCTTCGGCGCGCGAGATCAGCCCCTCATTGGCCATGTCCACGGCGATCTTGAGCGCAGCCGCCGTGGTGCGCTTGCCGGAGCGCGTCTGCAGCATCCACAATTTGCCGCGCTCGATGGTGAATTCGAGGTCCTGCATATCGCGGTAGTGGGCCTCGAGGCGCTCAGCGGTCTTCACGAAAGTGGCGAAGACCTCCGGCATCAGCTTTTCGAGCGAGGGTTTGTCGGAGCCTGCCTCCAGCCGCGCCGCCTCCGTCAGGCTTTGCGGTGTACGGATGCCGGCCACCACGTCCTCGCCCTGCGCATTGACGAGAAACTCGCCATAGAGCGCTTTTTCGCCGGTCGAGGGGTTGCGGGTGAAGGCGACGCCCGTGGCCGAGGTCTCGCCCATATTGCCGAAGACCATGGCCTGGACGTTCACCGCGGTGCCCCAGCTTTCGGGAATGTCGTGCAGGCGGCGATAGGTGACGGCGCGCGGGTTCATCCAGCTCGAAAAAACCGCGCCGATGGCGCCCCAGAGCTGCTTGCGCGGATCCTGCGGAAAAGGTTCGCCGAGCTCGCTTTCCACGCGCTCCTTGTAGAGGCGCAAGATGCGGCGCCAGTCGTCGGCGGAGAATTCCGTATCGACATCATAGCCGAGGCGACCTTTCTCGTCGGCCAGGATCTCCTCGAACACTTCATGATCGAGGCCGAGGACCACGTCGCTGTACATCTGAATGAAGCGGCGGTAGCTGTCATAGGCGAAGCGGGCGTCGTTTGCATCGGCGGCCAAGGCCTCCACCGTCGCATCGTTGAGGCCGAGATTGAGCACCGTGTCCATCATGCCCGGCATCGACGCGCGCCCTCCGGAACGCACCGAGACCAGAAGAAGACGCTCGGGATCGCCGAAGCGCCGGCCGGCGATCCGCCCCACTTCCTCCAGCGTTTTCTCGACCTGGGCTTCAAGCTCCGGCGGATAGGTGCGGCCATTGGCATAGTAATGGGTGCAGACGTCGGTGGTGATCGTGAAGCCCGGCGGCACCGGCAGACCGAGGCTGCTCATCTCGGCCAGGTTCGCTCCCTTGCCCCCCAAAAGATTCCGGTCGGATGCCCGGCCTTCGGCCTGTCCGTCGCCGAAACTGTAGACCCACTTCGTCATGCCGCCTCCCGATGGATCGCGTGTGTGCTGCTCCGCGTCAGACAGCGTTAAGGGCCGCCCGCGGCAATGGCAAGACGCTCCGCCGGACCCTAATCGATTTGGGTATCCGGCACGCATCAGCTTCTCGGCTTGACGCTTCACATGAAGTGGGGCAACATAAGAACATATCATGAACATTCAGGAGAGAGTCATGCGTGAGACGGGAAAGCTCGACTATATCGAAATGCCGGCCACCGGAGGCGCACTCGACAGCGTCAAGGCGTTTTACGCCAATGCGTTCTCGTGGTCGTTCACGGACTATGGCGCGAGCTACTCCGCCTTCAGCGAAGGTCTGGACGGCGGCTTCTACGGCAGCCCGCTCGAAGGGACGGACAAGCCCCTGCCGGTCCTCTATTCGCGCGCGTTGGAGGATACGCTGCGGCGGGTGGAAGAGGCGGGCGGGCGGATCGTCAAGCCGATCTTCTCCTTCCCCGGTGGCCGGCGCTTCCACTTCACCGATCCCGCCGGCAACGAGCTGGCCGTGTGGAGCGAAACCTAGTCTGGTGCCTATTTCGCTTCCGGGGCGGGAAGCTCTGCCATGATCTGGCGGAGCCGGCCCGTGGCGAGCGCCACGTCCGGCGCCTTCTTGAGCGCGATCAAGTAGCGCAGGCGGAACTCGTTGTCCGCCCCGCCCTCCTCGCCCAAAAGCCGTGCCGCCTCGTTGCGGAAGGGAAGAAGATCGTCAGGGCTGGCGATTTCACCGGCGGTCAGCATTTCGTCGAGCCGCACGATGAGCTGCGAGAGGCCGTTCGTCCACGCAAATCGGGGATCGCCGATCACGGCGAACAGCAGCGTATACGGATTTTGCAGTGTTTCGTCGTCACCCGCCTCGGCGAGAATGAGCGCGCGGTGGAGGGCCTTGAGCGCCGAGGACAGGTCCTCGCCTAGCGCCGATGCGGAATTCGTCGGTTCCATGTCGCTGCTCCTGTTCAGAAGCTTGTGGCGAGAAGTATCATACCCAGGGCTTTGACATCGACTGTTTTGCGACTGGAAAGGTTCCGGAATGGATCCTCGGGCCGAGACCGCCCCGCCAGCGTCGTTCAAGGACCGCTGATCTCACCCGCCCCATTCCGTGCGCGTATCCCCGCGCCTGCTCAGCTCGCCTCGCGCAAGCGTTCGGCCGTCTGCAGATCCACCGAGACGAGCTGGCTCACCCCCTGCTCGGCCATCGTCACGCCGAA
This sequence comes from Nitratireductor sp. GCM10026969, assembly GCF_042660605.1. NCBI lineage: Bacteria > Pseudomonadati > Pseudomonadota > Alphaproteobacteria > Hyphomicrobiales > Phyllobacteriaceae > Nitratireductor > Nitratireductor sp. GCM10026969. The sequence goes on along the minus strand of NZ_JBHSUM010000038.1, from coordinate 1,695 downwards.
CAGCCGGTTCATGCGCGCCATGGTGATCGGGTTGTGGGTGATGATGACGAAACGCGTCTCGGTGGATGACGCCATCTCGTCCATCAGATTGCAAAAGCGCTCGACATTGTGGTCATCGAGCGGTGCGTCCACCTCGTCGAGCACGCAGATGGGCGCGGGATTGGTCAGGAACACGGCGAAGATCAGCGCCATCGCCGTCAACGCCTGCTCGCCGCCGGAAAGCAATGTCATGGTCTGCGGGCGTTTGCCGGGCGGCCGGGCAAGGATTTCAAGCCCCGCCTCCAGCGGGTCGTCGGATTCGACGAGCTGCAGCTCGGCCGTGCCGCCGCCGAAAAGATGGGTGAAAAGGCGCTGGAACTGGCCGTTCACCACGTCGAACGCCGAAAGCAGCCGTTCGCGTCCCTCCCGGTTCAGGTTCTGGATGGCGTGGCGCAGCTTGCGGATCGCCTCGATGACGTCGTCGCGTTCGGAGACCAGCGTGTCCAGCCGCTCTGTAAGTTCGTTCTGCTCTTCCTCGGCGCGCAGGTTGACAGCCCCCAGCCGCTCGCGCTCGATCTTCAGCCTCTCCAGCCGCTTTTCGACCGCCGCCATTTCCGGCATGGGGTCGTCCGGCGAAAGCTCCGCCTGGCGAAGGACGAGATGAGGCGGCACGTTGAGCGCTTCCTGGATGCGTGCCTCGGCCTCTTTGCGCCGCTCCTCGGCCGCAGCCTCCCGCTCTTCGGCGCGGGCGCGGGTTTCGCGTGCGGACGCCAGCGCCTGGATCGCTTCGGCCGCGTGCTTGTCGAGTTGCGCCTGCCGGTTTTCCGCCTCCTGCAGCTTATCGGCAGCGGCGTTGCGCACGGACTCGGCTTCGGCGATCTGCGAAAGCAGCGTGCGCCCGCGCGCCTCGATCTCGTCCGGCGCATCGGCGAGTTTCTCCAGCTCGCCCGCCGCCTCGCCGCGCCGTTCCTTGAGTGCGGTGATCTGCTTGTCGGCGTTATCCGCGCGCGCGGTCCAGCTCTTGCGCTCGTCGGCAATGGCCGCCAGGCGCCGTCTACGGTTCTCCGCCTCCCGCTTCAGCCCGTCATGCGCGGCGCGGGCTTCCGCCGCCTTGCCGCGAGCCTGCGAAACCTCCGCCGACACCTCTTCGAGCTGACCTTGCAACCTGGAAAGGTCCGGTGCCTCGGCGAAGGCGGCTTCCGCCTCCGCGACGGCCTTCAGTGCTTCCTCGTGGTCTTCGGCCAGCCTGACGCGTGATTCTTCCTGTGCCGTACGGCGGCTCGCCAGCTCGCCGGACGCCTTTTCCGCCGCCGCCAGCGCGTCACGCGCGGCACCGACTGTGCGCTGGCACTCGCGCAGGCGCTCGCGGGCGCCGCGTTCGGCCTCCACCGTCTCCTTCACGGCCGCCTCTGCACGCGAAAGCGCCTCTTCCGCCTGTCCGACCCGTTCCTTGGCGGCTGCGGCTTCGCGTTCCAATTCGGAAAGCCGGTTCTTCTGCGCCAGACGCTGGGCAGCCGCCGTCGGCGCGTCGGCGCTGGCGGTATAGCCGTCCCAGCGCCACAAGGCACCCTTACCGCTCACCAGCCTTTGGCCGGGCTTCAGAAGTGCCTGCAGGCGGGATCCGTCCGCGTCCTCGGCAATGCCGATCTGTGCAAGGCGGCGGGCAAGCTGCGCCGGCGCCTGCACCACGTCGGCCAACGGGCGGACACCGGCAGG
>NZ_JBHSUM010000037.1:0-36218 GCF_042660605.1 Nitratireductor sp. GCM10026969 | reverse complement strand
GATTGCCCGCCGGCGATCACGCGCGCGTCGGCGCCGAACCTGGCGAGCGCCTCCAGCGCTTCCTCGAGGCTGTCCGGGCGCAGGAAATCGAACGCGGGCGGCTTCATGCACGCCCTCCGAGATAGGCCTTGAGACGGGCAAGCAGGCCTTGACGGCCGGCAGAACCGCCGCCGGCATGGCGTGCCAGCGCCTGAAAGAACTGGCCGATCACCACGCGCGCCGCGCCGTCGAGCAGGCGACCGCCGACGGATGCGACCTTGCCGCCGATCCCGGCCTCGTACCGGTAGGACACGATGGTCCGCCCCTCATCTTCCGCAAGGGTGATGTGCCCGACACCGTTGCCGGAGCCGAGCGCGCCCCTGGTGGAGCCGCTCAGCGTCACGGATTCGGGCTCGACCATGTCGGAGAGCTTGATCTCGGCCTTGTAGCGCCCCTTGACCGGCCCGACCCCGAGCGTGACGTCGGCGCGAAAATGCGTGTCGCTGACCTTCTCGACGCCATGAGCGCCGGGGATGATCGCTTCGAGCGTTGCCGGATCGAGCAGCATCCGCCACACCGCCTCGCGAGACGCAGCCACCGTCGCGCTGCCCTCGCCGGTCAATTGCCGTTCGCCCGGGCGTCCCGCCTCTTGCGCCTGCACTGCCTCGGGAGCCGAGGATTGCTTCTCCTCGCCGAAGATCAATTCGCCGATCCGGCCAGGTGAGAGCGGCAGCGTGAGGTCGACGGCCCCGGTGGCGTCGGCGATCGCATTGGCGACGCAGACCGGCGTCGACATGCAGTTGCCCTCGCCCACGCCCTTCGCACCGAGCGGCGTGAAGGGCGACGGGCTCTCGTAATGCAGGATCAGCGGTTCCGGCGTCTCCATCACCGTCGGCATCAGGTAGTCGGCCAGCGTGCCGGACAGGAACGCGCCGTCATCGCCGTAGGCGTATTCCTCGAAAAGCGCGGCGCCGAGCCCCTGGGCGAAAGCCCCCCTCACCTGCCCCTCGACCATGCCGGGATGCAGGATGCGGCCGCAGTCGTGCATGGTGACGTATTTGTCGATGCGGACCGCACCCGTGACGCGGTCGATCTCGACGCCACAGAAATCGAAGATGAAGCCGTGGCAAAGCGAAGAGTTGATCCCGTCCTCCGGCGTCGGCGCCTCGAGCTGCTCCGGCGTCCAGAACACCGTTTCCCGGATCGTGTGGCCGAGACCGTCCGGCAACGTGCCGGGCGCCCAGTGGCTTGCGGCGGCGACACGGCTGAAGGAAATCCCGTTATCGGGATTGTTGCGGTCGAAAATGCGCCCTCCGGCAAAGTCGACCTGGCCGGCCTCGACGTTGAGCTGGCTTGCGGCAATGGCGGCAAGCCGCGCGCGGATCCGGTCGGCGGCGAGCTTCGCGGTGCCCGCGACGGCGGCCGCGAAGCGGCTCGAATAGTTGCCGGAGGCGATGGACCAGGCATCCCGCCCCGTATCGAGCTCCGTGTTCACGCGGACGGCGTCGAGCGGCAGGCCCAGACGCTCGGCCACCACCTGGGCGAGCACCGTACGGTGCCCCTGCCCTTGCGGGGTGGAGGCCACCTTGACCGTGACCGAACCGAGGGGATCGATGCCGACGGTGGCGACAGCCTGCGCGCCGTTCTTGGGACCGGCCTTGGCGCGCTCCTCGGGCGTGAGAGCGGTGGTGATGTAGCCCATGTTGGAGACACTGGGTTCGACCGCTGCGGCAAGGCCGATGCCGTAGAGCCTACCCTCCGCGCGGGCACGGTCGCGCTTTTCGACAAGCGCGGCATAGCCGCCATCGGCTACCGCCGCCTCGAGCGCGGCCGGGTAGTCGCCGGAATCGAGCAGCGCGCCCGTTGCCGTGCGGTATGGAAAGGCACCCGAGGGCACGAGATTGCGGCGGATCACGTCAAGCCGGTCGAGACCGAGCGCGTCGGCGATGCGGTGAACGAGCCGTTCCAGCGGGTAATAGACCTGCGGGCCACCGAAGCCGCGATTGAGGCCGGTCGGCGTCTTGTTGGTCAGGACGACCCGGTTGTGTATGGCGACGTTTTGAATGGCATAGGCGCCCGTCATGTTACCGTGCATGCGGTAGAGCGTTGCCGGTTCAGGCGCGCGCAGATGGGCACCGCAATCCTCGATCTGGTCCCAGGAGAGCGCGGTGATCCGGCCGTCGGCCTCCACCGCCGCTTCCAGGCGCGTGACGCGCCCCGTCGCCGAGACCGAGGCCATCAGATGCTCGAGCCTGTCCTCGACCCATTTGACAGGCCGGCCGGCAACGCGCGCGGCTACGGCGGCAAGCACGACATAGACGAACACGCCCTGCTTGACGCCGAAGGAACCGCCGGAATCAGGCGGCGTCCTGAGGCGCATGCGGTTTCCCGGAACCTTCAGGGCGCGGGCGAGGACCGCATGGATGGAAAACGGCCCCTGGAAGTTGGCCGTGACGTCATAGGCATCCTCGCCGGGATCGTATTCGGCGATCACGCCGTAGGTTTCGATCGGCGTGCAGGAATTACGCGGATAGGAGACATCGACGGCGATGCGGTGCGGGGCGCTGGCAAAAGCCGCCTCGGGATCGCCATAGCGGAAGCGCCGCTCGCTGATGCAGTTGCTGCCGAGCGATGGATGAAGCAGTGCGGCGTCTTCTGAAAGGGCGGCAACAGGATCGACCACCACCGGTAGGATCTCATAGTCGACCTCGATCAGGTCGAGCGCGTCTTCGGCGAGATAGCGGTTTTCGGCGACGACGATCGCAACCGGCTCGCCCACATAGCGCACCCTGTCGCGCGCTATCGGCCAGCAGTCCACGTTGGCCTTGACGCCGACGGTGAGGCTGCGCGTCAGTGCCGCCACGTCCTCGCCGGTCAGGACCGCCAAGACTCCTTCCGTCTTGCGGGCGTGCGCGACATCGATCGAACGGATCTCGGCGTGGGCATGAGGGGAGCGCAAGATCGCGGCTTCTGCCGTGTTCCGGCTCGTCGGCAAATCGTCGAGATAACGGCCGCGCCCCGTCAGCAGCGCGGCGTCCTCCACACGCGGCACGGAACGTCCGACCAGACCCGCCGCATTTGCGGTTTCGTTCATCGACTCCTCCCCGGCGCCAAGCACGAACGGCGCCTCGTGCGCTCATCGCGCAGGCGATGCGCAACCGCGATACCGCGCAGTCTTACGACTTACCGAGGAGTCTCAAATTCGTGCCGCAAGGTGGGTCACCTTGCGGAAGGCGCTGGGCGAGGAACCCGCGTGATCATGGAAGAACCTGGAGAAATGCGCCGGTACCGAGAAGCCCAGGCTCTCGCCGATGGAGGCAAATGTCGCGTCGCTCTCCACCACCTGCTCGACGGCCCGCTCGATGCGTTGGACATTCAGATAGACGCGCGGGCTGACGCCGATGCTCGTTTCGAAGAGGCGGAAGAAGTGCGCCCGTGAAAGACCGACCTCGCGTGCCAGCGCCGTCATGTCGTCGACTTCGCCGGGCGCGCTCTGGATGCGCCTCACGGCTTTCCTGATCCGGTGGTCCATGGTCATCCTGCCGGCTAGGCTGCGGACGGAATGCGGTAGCCCTCGCCAGGCGGTGAACCGCTCGATCACCGCGATCATGAGCTGGCCGAGCAGTTCCTCATGCGTCCCCGTCTCCTCCGGCGCATAGACCATGGTGGCGGCGAGCAGGTCCGTTTTCCGCCGGATTTCCGGCGTAATGGCGCCCGCGTTCCTGTCGAAGAAATCCGGTGCGTTGCTGGCCATCCAATTGGCCCGGAAGTGCGCGAGCCAGTGCGGTTCGATATAGAGCGCGAGGATCACGGTTTTCGGCTGCGCGGGATCGTGATGGTAGGCGTGCGGCTCCCAGGCGTTGATGAGGACGGCATTCTCGTCCGTCAGGGGTGCGGTGCCGTCGCGCACCTGAAACTGCGTGTCCGCCCCCTCCACCTTCAACAGGACATGGCAATGCGGATGCGCATGGCGCACCAACGGGCGGTCCATATCCAGAAGCGCCACCCGACCGAAGGGGCCTCTCGCGATCCGCAGAGCATCCGACATGGATTGTTTTAGCCATTTTATCGCGCAAAATGCAATTAAGACGAAAATCCGCGGACCCGCGGCGGTCCGCCTCTTTCTTTCCGGCCTTTCAGTCCTCCGCCTCCACCCGGCCACCCCTGCTCGTGCAATCCTCTCCATGCGTCCTCGCTCGGCTGTCCGAGCACGGCGGCAGGGTCGGCCTCGATTCCGGAATTTGCCAGGAGATCGGCGATCCAGTCGACGAAGACACGCAGCTTATTGCTCAGATGCCGGTTGGGGGGATAGACGACGAAAAGCGGCATCGGCTCCCGCGTCCATTCGGACAGCACCGGCTGCAGGCTGCCGTCGGCAAACGCGTCCCTTGCCATGAAAAGAGGTGCCTGGACGATGCCTGCGCCGGCCTTTGCCGCGGTGATGTAGGTGATCGCTTCGTTTGCCGAGACGATGTAGCGCCCGTGCACCTCCACCTCCTCGTCTTCCCGCCTGAAAAGGAAGGGCTGTTGCCGCCCCGTCTGCGCCTGGAAGAAACTCACAATGTGGTGGTCCCGCTCCAGATCCAGCGGATGTTGCGGCGCACCGAACCGTTCCAGGTAACCGGGCGCAGCGCAGGTCACGAAGCTGATGGCGGAAACACGCCGGGCGATCAACGACTGGTCGGCGATTTCGCCGCCGCGAATGGCGCAATCCACATTTTCGCCCAGAATGTCCACCGGCCGGTCGGAAATGCCGAGGTCGAGCTGGATGTCGGGGTACCGGTTATGGAATGCGCAGAGTTCGGGGATGAGGATCAGGTTGGCGATGGCCCCCGACATCTCCACCCGGAGCTTTCCCTTGGGCAGGCGCTGTGAGCTCGCCATGCTGCTGTCGAGTTCGTCGATTTCGGCCAGCAGGCGCACGGCCCTGTCATAATAGAGTGCCCCGTCGGGGGTAATAAGAACGCGGCGGGTGGTCCGGTTGAGAAGCTTGGTGCGCAAATGCGCCTCGAGCCCCTGGACCAGCTTGGTGACCGTCGCCTTCGGTACGGCGAGCATCTCCGATGCCCGCGTGAAACTGCCGGTCTCGACGACCCGGACGAAAGTGCGCATGGCGGCGAGCTGATCCATGGCGATCTCCTGCTGGTGCTCAATTGTTCACAAATAGAAATAGTGAAGTCATAAACCAAGGGCTTTTTCCAGGCAGGAATGATGTCCATCTGTGGCGCGGGCATGGCGCCGGCATATCGGCTCCCGACAGGATGCTGTCAGGAGGGGTGTGCAAGAAGATGCGTATTGAGGGAAGCCGGACAGATGCATGTGAGCTGGACAGAGGACGTGCTGGAGAGCGAAGCCTGCTCTGTGCCGGTGCGCATCTATCGCGGCGCATCGCCCGAGAAGGCTCCACCGCTCGTGCTGCATCTGCATGGCGGCACCTTTCTCGGCGGATCGCCGGCGGAAGGACACAGCGTAGCCGCTGTGCTGGCCGAAGCCGGCGCAGTGGTCGTCGCGCCCGACTATTCACGGGCCATCGAGCATCCTTTTCCAAGGGCGCTCGAACTGGCCTTCGAGCTGTTGGGTTCCCTCTACCGCCTCCGTGCGAGACTGGCGGGTCCGAAATCGGCCCTCTATGTGGCGGGCGAGGAGGCTGGCGGCAATCTCGCCGCAGGCCTTGCATTGAAGGCGCGCGACCGGTGCGTCGGCGGTCTTGATGGCCAGATCCTGCTCTCCCCCATGCTCGATCCGTGCATGGCCACGGGCTCCTTCCGCAGGGAAAGCACCAATCCCAGGGGCTGCCGCTGGACCGAAGGCTGGAACCGCTACCTGGGTTTTGCCGCCAATGCCTGTCACCCCTATGCCGTGCCGGCCTTCAGTGCGCGCCTGGCAAGCCTTGCCCCGGCGCTCATCGTCACCGCCGAAGACGACCCGATGCGTGATGAGAGCCTGAATTACGCGTGCCGCCTGCGTCAGGCGGGCGTGCGCGTCAGTGAACATGTGTTGCCCGGGCCGACGGGATGGCCCGCCTCCTATTCGGGACCGGCGGAGAGCCGGCCAAAGTGGAGACAAGCCATCCGCACCCTTTTTGCGAAGTTCTTCCAAGAAACAGGAGCCTTCTCCGTTCAAGCGAAGCCCTCAACCTGATCCGGCCTTATAGGCCTCTAGGAGATTATCGATGAAGAAGAATGCCGTTCGCCGGCTCCTCTGGGGCGCCGGCCTGACCCTTGTCGTCTCGATGTCGGCCGGTGTGCTGGCCATCAATTCGTTCCAGGTACTGGGCGCGAAAGCCGAGTCGGCTGCGCCCGAGGCACCTCAGGCCGTGCCCGTCTCCGTTGCGGTCGTGGAGCCGCAGGCGGTCATGACCTGGCAAGAATTCTCAGGCCGGCTGGAGGCGGTCGACCGTGTTCAGCTTCGCTCGCGCGTGGCCGGCGCGATCCAGGCCGTGCATTTCCGCGAGGGGGCGCTCGTCACGGAAGGCGACCTCCTCGTCTCCATCGACCCAGCACCGTATGCCGCGGCCGTCGCGCAGGCGGAAGCGGTGGTCGCGGCCGCCAAGGCGCGGGTGGAACTCGCCCGGCTCGAGCTCGAACGCGGGCGCAAGCTCGCGGAAAACCGCACGGTCTCGCAAAGCGACCTCGACCAGAGGCTCAGCGCCTATCACGAGGCCGAGGCAAGCTTGAGATCGGCCGAAGCCGCATTGCAGGCCGCGCGGCTCGACCTCGGCTACACGGAAATCCGTGCGCCGATCTCCGGCCGCGCCGGCAAGTTCGAGATCACGGAGGGCAACCTCGTCGCGGCCGGTGCGAATTCCCCGGTGCTCACCAGCCTCGTCTCGGTCGATCCGATCCATGCAAGCTTCGACGTGGACGAGGATTCCGTCTCGCGCGTTCTGGCCGAGCTTCCGTCCGGTCCTTCCGGCGTACCCGACATCGAACAGATCCCGGTCGAGATCACCGCGGCCGGGGGCGCGCCGATCCAGGGCAAGCTTCAGTTCATCGACAACGCGGTCGACACGGAGAGCGGCACCATCCGCGTCAGGGCCGTCTTCGACAATCCCGAAGGCCGCTTGATCCCGGGGCAGTTCGTCCGCGTGCGCCTCGGCCAGCCGAATCCACGGCCCGAGCTCGTCATCAGCGAGCGCGCCGTCGGAACCGACCAGGACAAGAGGTTCGTGCTGGTGGTCGATGACGAGAACAAGATCGCCTACCGCCAGGTGACGCTGGGGCCGACGGCCGAAGGCCTGCGCATAGTCGCTGACGGCCTCGATGCCGGCGAGCGCATCGTCGTGAACGGCCTGCAGCGGGTTCGTCCCGGCGCTCTGGTGGATCCGCAGCAAGTCGCCATGTCACCCGCCGAGCAGACCGTCGCCGGTGCGGATTCGGGGCTGCAGTAGCGGCGGTAGCTGGAAACACGGAACTGCCGGCGTTCTGTCGCGCCCCCACCCAGCTGGATCGGGGACGCGATGAGATGTCCGGCTTTGTCAGTTCACTTTTCAATCCCGCTTTGTGAAAGGGCGGATACCGATGAATATTTCGCAATTTTTTGTCGACCGCCCGGTCTTTGCCGGTGTGCTTTCGATCCTGATCCTGGTCGCCGGCCTGCTGGGCCTGAGGGTGCTTCCGATCTCCGAATACCCGGAAGTCGTTCCGCCCTCCATCGTGGTGCGCGCGCAGTATCCGGGGGCCAATCCCAAGGTGATCGCCGAGACGGTGGCAACGCCCATCGAGGAGGCCATCAACGGCGTCGAGGATATGCTTTACATGTCGAGCCAGGGCACGACGGACGGGCTGATGACGCTCACCGTCACCTTCAAGCTCGGCACGGATCCCGACAGGGCGCAGCAGCTCGTGCAGAACCGCGTCGCACAGGCCGAGCCGCGCCTGCCCGAGGAGGTGCGGCGGCTCGGCATAACCACGGTCAAGAGCTCGCCCGATCTCACCATGGTCGTGCACCTGCTCTCGCCCAACGACCGCTATGATATCACCTATTTGCGCAACTACGCGGTGCTCAAGGTGAAGGACCGGCTGGCACGCATCGAAGGTGTCGGCCAGGTGCAGGTCTTCGGCTCGGGTGACTATTCCATGCGCGTCTGGCTCGACCCGCAGAAGATCGCGGAGCGCGGGCTTTCGGCAAACGAAGTGGTCGCCTCGATCCGTGAGCAGAATATCCAGGCCGCCGCCGGCGTGGTGGGCGGCGCGCCCAGCATGCCCGGCGTCGACCTGCAGCTTTCGGTCAACGCGCAGGGACGTCTCAGAACCCCGGAGCAGTTCGGCGACATCATCGTCAAGACGGGAACTGCCGGCGAGGTCACGCGGCTGCGCGACATCGCCCGCATCGAGCTCGGCTCGGCCGAATATGCGCTGCGCTCGCTGCTCGACAACAAGCCGGCCGTGGCCATCGGCATTTTCCAGGCGCCGAACTCCAACGCCATCCAGATCTCCGACGATATCCAGACGGTAATGGACGAGTTGCAGCAGACCATGCCGGAGGGCGTGGAATATCGCATCGTCTACGACACGACGCAGTTCGTCCGCGCCTCGATCGACGCGGTGGTGCACACGCTGCTCGAGGCGATCGCGCTCGTGGTCCTCGTCGTCATCGTCTTCCTGCAGACCTGGCGCGCCTCGATCATCCCGCTGGTGGCCGTCCCCGTCTCCATCATCGGCACATTCGCGGTGCTCTACGTCTTCGGCTTCTCGATCAACGCGCTCAGCCTCTTCGGCCTGGTGCTGGCCATCGGCATCGTGGTCGACGACGCCATTGTCGTGGTGGAGAATGTCGAACGCAACATCGAGGAGGGGCTGTCGCCGCGCGATGCGACCTACCGCGCCATGCGGGAGGTTTCCGGCCCGATCGTCGCCATCGCGCTGGTGCTGGTGGCCGTCTTCGTGCCGCTCGCCTTCATCTCGGGTCTTACAGGGCAGTTCTACCGGCAGTTCGCGCTCACCATTGCGATTTCGACCGTCATCTCCGCCTTCAACTCGCTGACGCTGTCGCCGGCGCTGGCAGCCATGCTTCTGCGCGGCCACGATGCGCCGAAGGACTGGCTGACCCGTCTCATCGACCGCCTCTTCGGCTGGTTTTTCCGCGGCTTCAACCGCGCCTTCGGCGCCAGCTCCAATGCCTATAGCGGCGGTGTGCACAGCATCCTTTCGCGCAAGACGCTGATCATGGGGCTCTACCTCGTGCTGGTGGGCGCCACGGTGTTCGTCTTCAACAAGGTTCCGGGCGGTTTCGTGCCGGCACAGGACAAGCAGTATCTCGTGGGTTTCGCCCAGCTTCCAGACGGCGCCACGCTCGACCGCACCGAGGATGTGATCCGGCGCATGGGCGACATCGCGCTGGAACAGCCGGGCGTGGAAAGCGCCATCTCCTTCCCCGGCCTGTCGATCAACGGCTTCACCAATAGCTCCAACGCCGGCATCGTCTTCCTCTCGCTGAAGCCCTTCGAGGAGCGGACGACGCCGGAGCTTTCGGGCGGCGCCATCGCCATGCAGCTCAACCAGAGGTTCGCCGGCATCCAGGAGGCGTTCATCGCCATGTTCCCTCCGCCGCCGGTGCAGGGGCTCGGTACGATCGGCGGTTTCAAGCTGCAGATCGAGGATCGCAACGGGTTGGGTTACGAAGCGCTTGACGCGGCAACCAAGGCGTTCCTCGCCGAGGCCTACCAGGCGCCCGAGCTGACCGACCTCTTCTCCAGCTACCAGATCAACGTCCCGCAGCTCTATGCCGATCTCGACCGCACCAAGGCGCACCAACTCGGCGTGGCGGTGACCGACGTCTTCGACACGCTGCAGATCTATCTGGGCTCGCTCTACGTCAACGACTTCAACCAGTTCGGCCGGACATACTCCGTGCGCGTGCAGGCCGACGCGCCCTACCGCGGCCGCGCGGAGGATATCGGCAAGCTGGAAGTGCGGTCGCAGTCGGGCGAGATGATCCCGCTCTCCGCACTGCTCGACGTCGAGCAGAGCGCCGGGCCGGAACGGGCGATGCGCTACAACGGCTTCCTGGCCGCCGACATCAATGGCGGGCCGGCACCGGGTTATTCCTCCGGCGAGGCGCAGGCCGCCGTCGAGCGGATCGCGGCGGAAACGCTGCCGCCCGGCATCAGCTTCGAGTGGACGGACCTCACCTACCAGCAGATCCTGGCCGGCAATTCGGGGGTGATCATCTTCCCGCTGGCCCTTCTCCTGGTGTTCCTGGTGCTCGCGGCGCTCTATGAAAGCCTGGCGCTGCCGCTGGCGATCATCATGATCGTGCCGATGGGCATCCTGTCTGCGCTGACGGGCGTGTGGCTCACCGGCGGCGACAACAACATCTTCACCCAGATCGGCCTCATCGTGCTCGTCGGCCTTTCCGCCAAGAACGCGATCCTGATCGTCGAGTTCGCACGCGAGCTCGAATTCGCCGGGCTGACGCCCAAGGACGCGGCGGTGGAGGCGGCGAGGCTCCGGCTCAGGCCGATCCTCATGACCTCGCTGGCCTTCATCATGGGCGTGGTGCCGCTGGTGTTCTCCACCGGCGCGGGCGCGGAGATGCGCAATGCCATGGGCATCGCCGTCTTCGCCGGCATGATCGGCGTCACCCTCTTCGGCATTTTCCTGACGCCGGTCTTCTACGTTCTGTTGCGCGCGCTGTCAGGCAACCGGCCGCTGAAGCGCACCGGCGAGGCCACCATTCCCGTCGTTCATGGCGGACAGGAGGAAGATCTTCGCGACCAGCCGGCCGCACATCAACTCTGACCGGCCGTGGCCGGTCGGAGGGGTACCCTGCCCCGGACAATGCGCGCGGACTGGGTGTCCGCGCGCATTGTCATTTCTTTAAGCCGGGCATCCGGTCCGTACGATCTAACCGTTTGATTCCGCGCAATTCCGGGCGGAAAACCGGCTTCCACTTTCCCTGGGATTGCCTAGGCCTCGACCGTATGCTCCGGCGCGGCTTGCACCAGTTGGGATTCGTGGGATTGAACCAGATTGAGGTACCGTTCGAACTGAGCGAGAATATCGGCAATCAACTGGTCGCGGGCCATTCCCATGACGTCATATCCGCGCGCGCCGCTGGCGAAGTAGGTCTTGGCCTCGTATCGGAACTGTGGTTTGCCGGCGCGATGTCCCGACAACAGCGGCAGCCGGTCCTTGTTCGGAAAGACACCGTAGACGAAGTCACGAACCCCATCGGCATGCGAGCGCAGGGCAACAGCTCCGTTTTCTTCCTCCTGCACAACCGTCTCGCGGCCGCGATTGCAGAGTTCCTTGGCGATCTGTTCGAGAGCCGGCCGCACCTCGTCGGCAATGAAGCGCTCGACTTCCTTCTGGCTTGGCGCATGGAGCATGAGCGCGAGCCTGCGCTGCCAGGTCAAACCTGCAGCAGGTTGCGCGGGCGGAGACAGAGGTGAAACCGCATTTGCGTGCTGCTGTGCCAGGTCGGCGCGCATGCCCTGCACCAACGCCAAGACCAGGGTGAGCACGACGAAAGTAAACGGCAGCGCACTGGCAATCGTCGCCGACTGCAACGCACCCAGTCCACCCGCCAGCAGCAAGCTCGCCGCGACCAGTCCTTCAAGGACACACCAGAAGACACGCTGTCCGGTTGTCGTTTCCGTCTCTCCGCCAGCCGCAATGGAATCGATCACCAGGGATCCGGAATCCGATGAGGTTACGAAAAAGACGGCCACCAGGATGACGGCCAATGTCGACGTCAGCCCCGAAAAGGGCAGATATTCGAAGAATTGGAAAAGCCCCACTGACACATCGTCGGCAACTGCCGCGCCCAATGCGCCAGCGGCAACACCCGTATCGATATAGATCGCCGTGTTGCCGAAGACCGTCATCCAGAAGAAGGTGAAACCAGCAGGAATGAACAACACCGCGACGATGAATTCACGAACCGTGCGGCCACGCGATATGCGGGCTATGAACATCCCGACGAACGGCGACCAGGAAATCCACCAGGCCCAGTAGAAGAGTGTCCAGCCGTCGATCCATGGCGTCGGTTCGTAGGCATAGATGTTGAACGTGCGCAGTACCAGAGTGTCGAGGTAGAGGCCGATATTCTGGACAAAGTCGCGAAAGAGGCTCGCGGTTGGCCCCACGACCAGCACGAAAAGCATCAGAAGAACGGCAACAACGAGATTGCTCTCGGAGAGGATACGTATGCCCTTGTCGAGGCCTGTCACGACCGAAACCGTCGCCAGTGCCGTGACCAGAGCAATCAAGGGCAGCTGGACTTGCGGCCCCATCGGCAAACCGACAAGGTAGTTGAGGCCGGCGTTGATCTGACTGACGCCAAGTCCGAGCGAGGTGGCAATCCCGAACATCGTGCCGACGATGGCGAAGATGTCGACCGCATGCCCGATGGGACCGTTGATGCGCTCCTTGAGCAGCGGATAAAGCCCCGAACGGATCGTCAGGGGCAGATTGTAACGGTAGCCGAAATAGGCGAGCGACAGCCCCACCACGGCGTAGATCCCCCAGGCATGGATACCCCAGTGGAAAAAGGTTACCGACATCGCCTCGCGTGTCGCCTCGATCGAGCGCGGTTCAGCTTTTGGCGGGCGCATGAAATGGGTCATCGGTTCACCGACCGCGTAGAACATCAGGCCGATACCCATGCCTGCCGCGAACAGCATGGCGATCCACGAGATGAACCGGAAATCCGGCGTGGAGTCATCCGGTCCCAGCTTCAGTTGGCCGTAGTTCCCCAGGCACAGCAGGAGAACGGTCGCCAGAAAGATGCCGACCGACAACAGATAAAGCCAACCGAAAGCATCCAGGATCGCCGACTGGAGCGCACCGAACATCGCGTCGGCCTGTTCAGGCATGACGATGCCGATGGCGAGGAAGAAGCCGATGATCAGAACCGAACCGAAGAAGACCGGCGGGTTGATGACGAATGATTTCAGCATTGTGCGTTGATCCCCCTTCAAATTTCGTCGACCGCCTGCTTGAGCAGCAACGCGGCACAACAAGCGTCGCTCCCGGATTCCGAGTCCAAAAATAGTCTAATGAACGCCTTCTTGCGTGAGTTTCTCGACTTGCTCCAGTTTCACCGAGGCAGGTTGTCCGCCCCACTCCGTTCTCATGAAATTTGCCAGGTCGACCATTTCCTGGTTGGAGAGCGTATCCGCAAAGCCCGGCATCTCTTGCATCACTTCGCCGTTCGGGTATCGCTGCCCAGGCACGCCATCGATGACAACACGAAGCAGATTGCCCGGATCCGAAAGTCGAAGACTGGTGTTCCTCGTCATCGGCGGCGCTACGTGCGGTTTGCCTTCCCCGTTGATGCCGTGACAGCCCGCGCAGACAGCAACGTAGACGTCACCGCCGCGTTCATGTGCATCAGGGTCGGTCACCTGTCTCTTCTCCGCGGGACGCTGCGTCAAGGGCGTGTCGGCCATCAGGTGCTTTTGAATCGCGGTGATGTCCTCCTCGCGCAGATACTGCGTAGAGTGCTCCAGCACCGGGAACATCTCGAGGGTCATGGTGCCCTGGGGTGCGATGCCCTCCTTCAGGAAGGTGCGCAGGTCTTCCGCGGTCCAGCCACGCTCGGCGAGTCCGGCGGGTGTCAGGCTCGGCGCCAGAATTCCCTCCCCGAGTTGGCCGCCTTCATAGGCTTGTCCCGGCTTCAGCCCGCCTAGCAGATTGCGTGGCGTGTGGCATTCCTGACAATGCCCGAGAACCTCCGTCAGATAAGCGCCCTCATGCGCTTCAGCCGAGAGCGATTCAGGCAATGATACCTTCGGATTGACGAGATTCCAGAAAGCAAGCAGCCAACGCTGGTCGAAGGGAAAGGCAAGCCCGTTTACGGGCTCCGCGCGCCTTACGGGTGTCTGCGTCATCAGGTAGGCGTAGATCGCGTCACTGTCTTCCTGGGTGATCGCGTGATAGGAGGTGTACGGCATCGCCGGATAGAGGTTTTGCCCATCCTTGCGCACGCCGTCGACAATCGCATGGAATAGGTCCCTGGAATTGTAGTCACCAATGCCCGTCTCCCCGTCGGGCGTGATATTGGTCCCATGGATCACGCCGAATGGCGTGTTGATCGGCAAGCCACCGGCGAAGGGAGTGCCATCGGGAGACTGGTGGCAGGCTGCGCAGTCGGCCGCGATTGCGAGATATTTTCCCCGGGCGATCAGCGCTTGCCTGTCGGATGAAAGCCTGGCCTCTGCAGCTTCACCGTCATAGGCCGACCTGACGGGCCAGAACACCACCAACAAGGCTGCTGCCGCGGCAACGAAAGCGAGGGCCAGCAACCATTTGATAACACGCATTATTTCAACAGCCCCGGCGTGTTCAACACGACCTCGCGCACGGCGCTGTAATAGCGGACATATCCCGTACATCGGCAGATGTGGTCGTTCAGCGCCTCCTCGATCACGGCTTCCAGTTGATCGCGACCCACGGGCTCACGCTGCAGGCGTTCGACGAGAACGGTCGCCGCGTTCACGAACCCCGGGGTGCAGTAGGAACACTGGAAGGAAAAATGGTCGAGAAAGGCCTCCTGTACTGGCGTGAGCGCGACCGCACCGTTTTCATCGCGCTTCGCATGTCCCTCGATCGTGCGGATCGAGCGGCCGTTGAAATAGTGCGCTCCGGTGATGCAGGTGCGCATCTCCCGACTCGTCCCATCCTCTTGATCGACAATGACCGTGCACGCGCGGCACAACCCCTGGCCGCAACCGAAACGGCTGCCGGTCAGGCCCGCATATTCGTGCAGGAAATCGATCATCATCAGCTCTTCGGGCACGGAGAGCGGCCCGATCTCTTCGCCATTGATCTTCAAGCTGAGGTCACGCGAGGGGATGCTCATATCAGCACCTCTTTGATTTTGTCCTCGGTCAGGGGCAAGTCGCGCATCCTGCGGCCGATAGCATGCGCCACGGCGTTGGCGATGGCGGGGATCGTTGGAATCTGCACCACTTCCGCAATGCCTTTCGGGAAATCCTCCTCCTGCGAGACGGGCAGGTAATTCGCGGTCTGGCTCCACACGGCGACATCCTTTCCGCGCGGCAACCGATAACGATTGAAGTTCCAGTGCCCCTGGCCCGGACCGCCTTCGTAAAGGGGCATTCCTTCGTAGAGCGCATGGCCAACAGCCATACCGATCCCTCCCTGAAGCTGGCCGGAAACGAACTCGGGCACGAGTATCCGCCCGCAATCGAGACTGGAATGATGGGAGAGAAGCTTCACCGCGCCGGTACCACGGTTGACGGTCAGTTCCACAAGCGCCGATACCGGCGCAAAGCGCGACCAGCTCGCATTGTCGAGCTGTGGGTCCATGTAATGAACGTTGCGCCGCTCGATCCGCCTCCATTGGTCGGATCCGGTCTGGATTGCGAGCCCGTCGAGCGGGCGGCGCGAGGTTTCGCCCAGGATGTCGAAATCGGCTTCCGACCAGCCCCAACGATCGAAGGCATGGACCATCGCGCCGGTAACAGCGCCCATGTCGTGGGCTTTTGCGGCAATCTCGGCAAGGGTCAAGGGGCGCCCGTCGGACAGAGTGAACACCCCGTCATTCCATCGGGCCGCGGCGGCACGATCTATGGAGGAACCCCACAGTGCTGCGGCGGCGGGAAGAATGCCGCGCTCGAAAATCAAACGTCCGGCCTCCTGCGTGCCGTGCGAAAAATAGAAGACGCTGTTGGTGGCGCTGGAGGCGGAGGCGAAAGCCGGGGTCCACCGGGGGTCCTGCTTCATCTCGTCCTGATGAGCCTTGTCCATCGCAAACGGGCTCATGGTGACGAACATTTCGAGCGGCGACCAATCCAGGGCGGCGCTCTCGGTCTCGTCGGCCGGTCTGCCGAACCAGCGTGCGCAAATCAGGGCCTGGGTGGAAACAGCCCCGGTGCCGATCTCGACGGCAATGTGGCGCAGCCTCACCTTGCCATCGCGCGTGAGCGAAATGGCGGCGGCGACGCCTTCATTCGAGTTGCCGAATCCCTTTTTGCCGATCGCATAGCCGACCCCATACCTTAGGGCCGGGTTGGCCGCTTCGAAGTCCGCCTTGCGTGTCTCCCGACCGACCCAGACCGGGTGTTGCCGATCGGCCTCGATCATCTCCTTCATGCGGCTCTTGCCGAGCGGCACCGCACCGGCGGAATTGCGTTGGCCGTTTTCGAGCGCGTTGACATGCCGCAGTTCCATGGGGTCGACGCCGAGTTCCTCGGCGATCTCATCGACCAGCATCTCCATGCCGATCTGCGCTTCGAGCGACCCGAACCCGCGCACCGAACCCGCGTGCGGCGCACGTGATGAACGGCCGATGGCCACGATGTCGTTCTTGGGCAGGTAATAGATGCCCTGCGCGGCGCCGGCCGCCACCTGGGTGACAGGTGTCGTATAGTTCTGCCGGCCGCCGCCATCGAGTTCGAGATCGCCGGCGAAGGATTGAAGCCTGAGGCTGCGCCGGTCCACCGCCAGCCGGTACCTCACACGCACAGGATGGCGCTTGATCGCCGTCTGGAAGTGCTCCTCCCGATCGAGTGCCAGGCGCACCGGCCGGCCTTGCGCGTGGAGCGCCGCAACAACGCCATAGTACGGAAAGGGGCTGTGTTCCTTCGTGCCGTAGCCGACCGTGTAGGCCGGGTGACCCTTGAGTTCCTGGACCTTGAACGTGCTCTTGTCGAGCATCGCCGCCGTGCCCGTCATCACCTCGTGCGGGCTTTGGCTCGCCATGACGATCTCCAGCCTGGCAGCCTCCTCGTCGAACCAGCAATTGCAGTTGTCCGGCTCCAATGCGGCGGCATCGATGTAGGGAGAATAATATTCGCGTTCGACGACGTGCCAGTCGGAGGGAGGGTTGTCCAATTCGGAGCGGATCCTATCCGCGTGGAACATACCGCGGGCATTCACGTCGCCGCCGGCGTCGGGGGTCGGCCACCGGACCTCGTGGTCTTTATAGCTGGCGAAAACATAACCATCGTCGACCGGATTGAAGACGTCTGTCTCGCCCTTGGCACCTTCGGCGCCTTCGATCCGCACGAAACGGAAGTTCGCATAAGGGTCGCGCGTGACAGGCCCCGTGGTCTCACCGAACCGGACAATCCTGCCGCGGTTCGCCTGGTACGTGCGCTTGGCCACGGCGAACCGGGCGAAATCGTTGTAGATCAGGATGGCGAGAGGATGGCCAAGGAAAAACGGCACCTCGCCTTTTGGCAGCAACATCCGCGCGCCAAAGGTGAATGGGTCATAGAAATCGAGGCCGGCCTTTGTCGTTTCTTCTGCGGTGACGATGACATCCGGCTGGAGATCCTCTCCCAGGCCGGAGAAATCAAGCCCAATGAACGGGGCGTCCGCCCTGTCCGCAAAGACCATGAATGCATGGGCCTGGTCGTCCGGCCAGTCGGGCATGTCGCGCGCGCGGATATCCCGGGCGAAAACCTTTCCACCGGTCACCTTGGCCAAACCGTCCATACGACGCTTCAGCCGGCCGGTCTGCGACGCTGCGGGCGCCATCTGGATCTTCTTTTCCAGAAGCGCCGCTCGAGCGGATTTGAGCGGGGCGGTGGTGACGGCAATGCCGGCGGCGGTGAATTTCAAGAAGTCTCTGCGGGTCGAATGCATGAGCTGATCTCGCAGAATGTATGTGCGGGCGCGCGCAGATGAAAACGGGTGTCTGCGGGCATGTCCAACCGCCGACAGGACGGCTTTCGCCCGAGCATAGGTGCAGATTCGACCGGGAACCAACCATAAAAATGACCAGTTTTCACGAACCGGGTTTGGAGCGATGTAAAAACCGTGATCATTTTTGAATAAACAGCACTAGGGCGACAATACATTTTTGCAGGCGCCTTGCGTTGCATGGAAATCCGGATCCACAAACGCGCCGACGGCGGGAGACCCGGGCGAGGGTGAGGTTTCCGGCACGTAGATCGTAAGCTTGTATGCCGCCGTCACTGGAACGATCTCGTTCATGTTCTCCCTCTTTCCCGTTCTCGGCAGCAAGGCACATAAGGCCGTTGAGAAAGTTCCCGGTTTGCGCACGGCACAATGCGCAAATCGCGAAGCCTACCTTCCCATAATGCAAAGACACGCGCCCGGCCGTTGCACTACCTTCGGAACCGTTCGGACGGGCCGGGTCGAGCCGGCGAACGTCAAACCGGGAGCGCCGCCGCCCATCGCGGTGTCCTGAAACAAGTCAATTCAGCAAGCGTAATGGAAAGCGAGCGATGCAACGTTCATCCAGTCCCCTCCCGCGGGAACAAACGAGCAATGATCCGTCGGTGAGCCGACGGCAGGCAGAGGCACGGGAGGAACGCCTGGCGGTCCTCCCACGCATCTGCGGATCCATACTGGACACCGTCGGCAACACGCCCGTCGTGCGGATCAACAAGCTCGCGCCAGAAGGCGTGGAGGTCTACGTGAAGCTCGAGGCGTTCAATCCGCTGGGTTCCGTGAAGGACAGGCTGGCGCTCGGCATTATCGAGGCGGCCGAACGCGACGGCACGCTGAAGCCGGGCCAGACGGTCATCGAGGCGACCAGCGGAAACACCGGCATCGGACTGGCAATGGTCTGCGCCCACAAGGGCTATCCGCTGGTCGTGACGATGGCGGAGAACTTCAGCGTCGAGCGCCGGCGCCTCATGCGCTATCTCGGGGCCCGCGTCATCCTCACGCCGGCGGCGGAGAAGGGCAGTGGGATGCTGAACAAGGCCAGGGAGCTTGCAGACAAGCACGGCTGGTTCCTGTGCCGCCAGTTCGAGAACGAGGCCAATGCCGACATGCACAGCCGCACCACCGCGATGGAGATTCTCGCCGATTTCGGTGAGAACGGACTCGACTACTGGGTCACCGGCTTCGGCACCGGCGGCACGCTCAAGGGGGTTGCGCGCGTCCTGAAGGAGAAGAGCCCCGGGACAAGGATCATCGCCACCGAGCCCGACAATTCTCCGCTGCTCGGCAGCGGGGTCACGCAGAGCTATCGCGACGACGGCAGCCCGGCGGCGAGCCACCCGATCTTCCGCCCGCATCTCATGCAGGGCTGGTCCCCCGACTTCATCCCGAAACTGACGAACGACGTTCTGGAGGCGCAGTTCATCGACCGTCTCGTGCCGATCAGCGGCGCCGACGCCCTGGAATACGCCCGTGCCCTGGCGCGGCAGGAAGGTATCTTCTGCGGCATCACGGCGGGCGCGACCTTCGCGGCGGCCCTTCAGGTCGCCCGCGAGGCGCCAAAGGGCTCGCGCATCCTGGCCATGCTGCCCGACACCGGCGAGCGCTATCTGTCGACGCCGCTCTTCGACGACATCACGGACACGATGAGCGACGAGGAGATGGAGATATCCGCCTCCACCCCGTCCTACAGGTTCGATGCGCCCTCGCAGGCCGCGCCCGCCGCCGACGGCGCGGCCATGCCGGAGCCCACGGAGAAGGCGCGGGACTTCGTGGAGCAGGTGATTTCCGATCCCGACGAACCGGTCGTGCTCTTCGCGCTCGAATGGTGCGAATTCTGCTGGTCCGTTCGCAAGCTCTTCGCGGCGGCTGACGTCCCCTTCAGATCCGTCGATCTCGATTCGGTCGCCTACCAGGAAAACAACTGGGGCGGCGACATCCGCGTGGCCCTGCGCAAAAAGACCGGCGCACCGACCATCCCGCAGATATTCGTCGGCGGCGAGCATGTGGGCGGGTGCACCGAAACTCTGGATGCCTTCAAGGACGGCCATCTCCAGGACCTCCTGAAGGCGAAGGGCGTGTCGTTCGACGCATCGAAATCGGTCGATCCTTATGAGTTCTTCCCGAAATGGCTGCATCCGCGATGAAACACCTCGCCGCTCAAGAGGCCGCGGCGTCCGTTCTCGATCACGCCGCGTTTCATGCCAGGCGCTACCGCAACGGCTTACCGCCCTTGCATCCCTCGGTAGACGTCAAGCATCTGCGCCGGCTCTTCGACTGCGGCCTGCCGGATCGAGGGCGCAATCCCTTCGACGTGATCGACGATCTGGTGAGCGCGGCCGAGCCCGGTCTCGTGGGCAACACGCAGGCCGGCTTTTTCGCCTGGGTGATGGGCGGCTCGCATCCCGCCGGCGTCGCCGCGGACTGGCTCACCTCGGCCTGGGGGCAGAACGCCGCCATCCACCAGTGCTCTCCGGCTGCCGCGACCGCGGAAGAAATTGCCGCCAAATGGCTGCTGGAACTCCTTGATCTGCCGCGCGAGAGCTCCGTCGGGTTCACGACCGGCGCGACAATGGCGGGCTTCATCAGCCTGGCGGCGGCAAGAGGCGAGGTTCTGCGCCGCTCGGGCTTCGATCTCAACGAAGCCGGCCTGCAAGACGTGCCCAAGGTGAACATCTTCATCAGCGACGAGGCGCACGCCTCCAACTTCGCGGTTCTGCGCTATCTCGGCTTCGGGGAGCGGAACTTCATCCGCATTCCGACCGACGGTGAGGGCGTGCTGGATTGCGCCGCGCTTGAGGCGGCACTGAAGCACGAAACCGGACCCGGCATCATCGTCTGCCAGGCCGGTCACATAAACTCCGGTGCCTTCGACCCGTTCGAGCCGCTTGCCGATCTCGCCGCCGAGCACGGAAGCTGGCTGCACGTCGACGGCGCCTTCGGCCTCTGGGCGCGCGCGGTGCCGGAAATGAAAGCGCAGTGCCGCGGCATCGAGCGCGCCCACTCCTGGGCCGTCGACGGGCACAAATGGCTTCAGGTGCCTTATGACTCGGGCTTTGCCATCGTTCGCGACGCGGACGCCCACCGCCGGGCGATGGACATCACCGCCGGCTATCTTTCCCATGACGCGCAGGACGGGCGCAATCCCACCCATTTCGGGCCAGAGCTGTCACGCCGCGCCCGCGGCTTTGCCACGTGGGCGATGCTGCAGGTCATGGGCCGGCAGGGGATCGTGGAGATGGTGCGCGCTCACCACCTGTGCGCACGGGCGATAGCCGACCGTCTCGCGAACACACCGGGCATCCGCATCGAGAATTCGGTCTGCCTTAACCAGGTGGTGCTTTCGTTCCATGGCAAGAAAACCAATGCCGCGATGCCGGATCATGCGGACGCCCTCGCAGCAGCGCTCAACGAGAGCGGCCGCTTTTTCTTCCGGACTGCAGACTGGCGCGGGCGGAGAGTTCTGCGGATTTCGGTGATCGGCTATGCGACGGACATCGCTTCGGCAATCTCCGCCGCGGACGCCATCGAGGCGGAGTGGATGAAGATCGCATGCTGAACAGCATGTCACGAAGGGGCGGGACCTTTCTGCCGACCGTGCATTCTCGGTCTTGCTTCACACGGCGGCAGGTGCTGGTGATGGGCGGCGGCGCACTTCTGGCTGTCGTGCCGGCGCTTGCGGCGGGCGCGCCGACCGGCGGTGCCTGGCGGGACAGCGCAGATGCGCGCGCCGTCACGGGTGCCGCCGCGCCCGTTACCGAGGGCATCACCCTTCATCTGCCGAATGTCAGTGACAGCGGCGCGTTCTTGCCGCTTCGCCTCTCGGTCGAACATTCCCGGGACGACTTCCCCGACACAGTGCACGTGATCGCGCCGGAAAACCCCTTCCCGCGCGTGGCAGTCTTCCGCTTCACGCCCCTTGCCGGCCGTGCCCGGATCGCCACGCGCATCCGCCTCGACGTAAGCCAGACGGTGATTGCCGTGGCGCGGATGCGTTCCGGCACGGTTCGGGTGGCCGAGCGCGCGATCCGTATCGCCTCATCGGGCTGTATCACGCCGGCAGACGGTGACTGGTCGGAGGCGATGCGGACGCGCGTGCGCGCGCCCGTCTTCGAAGCCGGCGTTCCGGGCGAGGTGGTCACGCTCATCAAGCACCCGATGGAGAACGGGCTGGGGCCGGACGCTCCGCCCAAACGTATCATCGA
Organism: Nitratireductor sp. GCM10026969; assembly: GCF_042660605.1. Taxonomy (NCBI): domain Bacteria; kingdom Pseudomonadati; phylum Pseudomonadota; class Alphaproteobacteria; order Hyphomicrobiales; family Phyllobacteriaceae; genus Nitratireductor; species Nitratireductor sp. GCM10026969. The sequence goes on along the minus strand of NZ_JBHSUM010000037.1, from coordinate 14,425 downwards.
GCGCTTCGAGGCCCGGCTCGACGGCGAACCGGCGCTCGCGGCCACCTTAGGCCGCTCGGTGGCCGCCGATCCCTATCTGCGTTTCCACCTGGCGCCACGGGCGCCGGGCACGCTGCGGCTCGAATGGCGCGAGAATACCGGTCGGCGCGCCGTGGAGCGGTTGAGGGTCGAGGTCCGCTAGATCAGTTGATTCAACGCAATTCCGGACGGAAAACCGGCTTCCACTTTTCCTGGAATTACTCTAAGCGCCGTCGGGCTCGAGTGCGCAAATCCCCAAACCTTGCTTCCCCAATTGCAAAGACGGCCCTCCGGCGGGCTGCTATCAAGTAATCAGGATCGCCGACGCCGGGTAGACCCCTGTGGGCGGGCCGCGGCGCGGCCTCGAACGACGGGAGGAAGAAAATGATCATCGCACGTTGGTATTGCTATGCCCGCTTCGGCAAGAAGCCGGAGCTCATCGACCGCATCAGGAATTGGTGGGAAACGATCGGCAAGGAGATCGGCCAGACCGATTACGCCATCTACACCGGCAGCATCGGCGCCGAGGAAGCGCTCGTCACAGTGGACGTGAGGGTTGCAAGCCTAACCCAGCTCAGCGAGCAGTGGGAGAAGCTGGCGGCCCGCGAAGATCACAAGGCGTTCGGCCGAGACATCGAGCCGCTTCTCGTCAGCGGTAACACCCGCTGGGAAGTCCTTCGGGCGGTAACCTGATACCCTTGGATCGGAGGTGGCTGCTGACAGCCGCGCAGCCGCAGCGACGCCACCTCGATCCACTCATCACCACGCGCGCAGCTCCGCGCGGACGACACACTGTAGCCGTGAAGACAAGCTGCAACGGGCTATGAAGACATGCGACGATTGCGAAACGGTGCAGGCGTGAGGTGGGCTGCAGCCCGCGTTCAGCGGCGGCCTTTTCAAGCGGAGATCGTCGATATCGCCCTGTGGAGATCTGCACGCAAGCTCGTGCGGCGAAGCGGGCTGGCCGCTCCTGCGCAGGCGCGGCGTAGAGCGGAGGACGCGAGTTTCGATGGTGATGCCGATGGAGCACGGACATGGCATACGATCGCCGCAATCTGTCACGTGCTCGTGAGGGAACAAGGCATCCTATGACCAGCATTGGCGGACCGCATCGGTCCGCATCTTTGGGCATGGGGGGTCGGCGGCGTACTCGACAGCATCCACCCGCCAATAGGGCGGGTGGATGCTGTCGAAGCTGCAAGCGTGCTTCAGCGGCCCATAAGTTTGCTCGAGTAGCGGTTGGCGTGCGCCACCACCTCGTCGGCGTCGGTGTCTGCGTCGACCATGACGAACGGTCCTGACCAGACCGGTTCGACTTCTTCTCCGTTCATATGAGCATAAAAGGCATCGGCGACCGCAACGCCGCTGTCGTCGATGGAGCGCAGAGGCGATGCACTGAGCCAACCTTCTTCAATCGCCTGGATCTCGTCGCCCGTACCGCCGAAGCCGAGCGTATAGATATCGTCGGACCTGCCGGCCGCCTTGACGGCCTGGCCGATGCCGAGCCCTACGGCTGTCGACACACCATAGATCAGATCGAGATCCGGATGCGCAGCTAAAAGGTTCTCCGTCGCTTCATAGGCCTTCACCCGGTCGAAATCGGTGTGCACACCGATGATGACTTCGATGTCGGGATGTTTTTCCATGACATCGGTGAAGCCCTCCATCCGCTGATCGCTCACCACGCCGGCCACGCCCTGGAGAACGGCGACCTTGCCCTTTCCTCCGAGCTTTTCGGCCGACCATTCGCCAGCCACGCGCCCGCCCTCGTAATGGTCGAAGGCGATGTACTGCATGGCCCGTGCCGTCTCGTCCTCGTGCGGCTCCAGGAAGTTGTAGACGACCGTTGGAATGCCCGCCTGCTTCAGCTTGCGCAGCCCCGGAATGGCCGACTCGTATTCGGTCGCCCCGAGGAAGACATAGTCGGCGCCGCGCTGGATGACCGATTCCACCTGGGAGAGCTGACCGGCGTGATCGGCGGCGTTGGCGACTGCGAGTTGGAGTACTTCGTGCTCGACGCCCAACTCGTCCAGCCGCGCGCGCATTGACCAATAGACCCGTTCCCAGGCGTCAGAGATATCGAAGGACGGGGACAGATAGGCAATTTGGACCGGCTCCTCCTGCGCCCGCGCGTCGGTGGCCAAAGGCAGCGCCATGACGGCGCCCATCGCCGCGGCCAGAAGTGCGCTTCTTCTCGTCAGCATTTTCGTTTCCTCCCTTTTGGTTTGACGTGATCAGCGAGCGCGGCTCCGCGACAGCGCCTTGCGGTTGCGGAGCCGGTCTATCCAGGAGATCCTGTTCTCCTTGATGTTGTTGATGGTGACGGCGCAGATCACGATCGCGCCGATGGCGACAAGCTGCCAGAAGAACTCCACGCCGGCGATCACCAGAGCATTGTTCAGGAGCGAAAGAAGGATCGCCCCGAGCAGCGTGCCGTAGAGCGTGCCCTTGCCGCCGAACAGGCTGGTGCCGCCGATGATGGTCGCGGCGATGATGTGGATTTCCATCGCCGTCCCCAGCGTCGCCTGCGTGCCGTCGATGCGCGCCATCCACAGCAGTCCCCCGAGCGCCACCGCAAGACCCATGAAGGCATAGACGGCCACCTCGACACGGCTGACCGCGATTCCGGCGAGCCGCGCCGCCTCGCGGTTGCCACCGACGGCGCGAATGTGCACGCCGAAGCGCGTGTGGTTGAAGATGACATGGGTCAGCAGGACAAAGGCGGCGGCCACCAGAATCGGCACGGGAACACCGAGCACCTCACCCTGGCCGAGCCAGAGGAGCTCCGGCGGCAGACCGTAATAGAGCTTGCCTTCCGAGTGCAGGAGCGCGATGCCGCGGAAACCGACCATGGTCCCGAGCGTCGCGATCAGCGCCGGCACAGCCAGGAAGGCGATGACAACGCCGTTGAAAGCGCCGAGCGCCGCCGCCAGGGCAAACATGACCAGCACGGCCAGGGGCCAAGGAGTGCCCGACTCGATCATGCCGAAGGCCACGCATGTGACGACGGCCATCATCGAGCCCACCGAAAGATCGATGCCGCCCTTGGTGATGACGAGCGTCATGCCCATGGCGACGATGACATAAGTCGACGCCTGGGTCAGCACGTTCAGCAGGTTCGAGTAGGTGGCAAAGCGCGGGTTGATCAAAGCGAACACCGCGATAAGAACCAGGATGGCGAGTGTCAGGCCGACCGCCTCAAAGCGGAACCGGCGGTCGGCGTGGCCGATGGACTTCACGAACTGTTCCGTGGAGGTCATTGCCATTGTCCCCTTCCCTCCTCAAGCGTGCCCGACGGTGATCATCGAGACGATGTCCGCGCGGCTGACGGCGGATCTTTCCACCACCCCAACCATCGCACCGTTCTTCATGACCGCAATCCGGTCGGCGATGGAAAAAACGTGCTCGAGATTGTGGCTGATCATCAGCACCGTCATGCCCTTGGCTTTCAGCCGCACGACGAGATCGAGGACTTTCTGCCCTTCATCGACGCCGAGCGCGGCCATCGGCTCGTCCATGATCAGGAGATCCGGCTCCGAAAGAAGCAGCCGGCTGATGGCGATGGTCTGGCGCTGGCCACCCGAAAGGCGGCGCACGGGTTCGTTGAGCGTCGGCAGGCCGATCGAGAAGTTCTGCAGCAGCTCCCGCGTTCTGCGCCGCATCTCCGCCTTGTCGAGTGCCCTGAAGAAGCCGGCGACCGGTTTCGTCAGCTCGCGACCCAGGAAAACGTTCTGCGGCACGTCGAGTTCGTCGATGAGGCCGAGACTCTGATGCACCGTCTCGATCCCCCGGCCGCGGGCGTCGGTGGGTCGTTTGAAGGCGACGGGCTCGCCCTTCAGCCGGATCTCCCCTTCATCGGGGATGATCGATCCCGAAAGGACCTTGATCAGCGTGGATTTGCCCGCACCATTGTCGCCGACCAGCGCCAGAATCTCGCCCCTGCGCACGTCGACGTCGACGTCGCGCAGCGCACGCAGCCCACCATAGTATTTGTTGAGGTTGCGCGCCGAAAGCAGGGAGCCGTGCGCCTGCTGCCCTTCTGGATCCATCTCATGCTCCTCCCGTTCACATGCGACACGCGGGAGCGCATCAGAACACGCTCCTCCACGCGCCCGGCCGAAGCCGCGGCGTTCCCGGAACTCCTCCCCCGGTTCTGTCACAATGAAACGATATTGAAGCAAAGTCGCCGTCGCGACGTCTATTCAATCAAGTTTGCAAACAATCTTGCAGATCACCGGCATTGCATCTTGACTTGCCGGCGTTGCTCGACCTTCATTTCGCCGTGCACTGCGTTTGGGAGGGAGGAGCCCGGATGCTCAGGATCAATCCAGCCTACGAAGTTATCGTTTGCGCGCCGACGGAGTCGTTCCGCTGGTACGTGCATGACTATCCCCATCATCTGGCCAAGTGGCACTACCACCCCGAATACGAGTTACACCTCATCCAGGGATCCACCGGCAGGATGATGATCGGCGACTATGTCGGTCCCTTCACGCCCGGCACACTGGTCCTGACCGGGCCGAACCTTCCACACAACTGGGTGAGCGACATCGGCCCGAACGAGCGCATCACCGACCGCGACATGCTCATCCAGTTCAGCGAGGAGTTCGCGCGTTCGCTGATCTCCGGCTTCGCCGAACTGAAGGATATCCAGGCGATGCTGGAGGAGTCCGTCTACGGGCTCGAGTTCACCGGCGACGCGGCGGAGGAAGGGCGGCGGCTGCTCGGCGCGATCGGCGAAGCCGGCGGCCCACGCAGACTCATTCTCTTCATCGAGCTGATGGCGGCGCTGGCGAACGCGCCTTCGCAGCGGCGCATGCTGTCGCGCTGCGCGCCGGCCATCGGCGTCTATACGAGCCAGTCCAAGCGCCTGCAGAACGTCATCAACTATATCTTCGAGCACTACCGCAGCGAAATCCCGATGAACCACGCAGCGAAGCTCTGCGGAATGGAGATCAGCACCTTTTCACGCTTCTTCAAAAAGCAAACCGGCCACACCTTCGTGCGGTTCATCAATCAGCTTCGCGTGCACCACGCCTGCACGCTGCTTGCCGAAACCGATCTGAGCGTCACCGAGATCTGTTTCGATTCCGGCTTCAACAACACGGCCAACTTCAACAGACAGTTCGCCACCATCTGCGGCCAGACGCCATCCGAATACCGGCGCAGCAGCCGCGCCGTGACGGCGCCCTGGGCCGCCTGACCGAGGGCGGCGGCAAGCAGGCGCCGATGTCATGAATGTTTGCAACTGGTCCATGATCGACGTAGCCGCCCTCCCCGCTCCGGCCTAGGCTCCGGCAGAGGCAATGTGAAAAGGGGAGCATCTTGGCACACGGTTCGTCTCACGATCTTGCCGCCGACACGCGCGCGCTGGTTCTCGAGGAAAAAGGCAGGCTGTCGCTCAGGCCCTTCGAAGTTGCAGAAGCGCTCGGGCCGACGGATGTACGGATCGCCGTCCATACCGTCGGCATCTGCGGCTCCGACGTGCACTACTATACCCATGGCGCCATCGGGCCCTTTGTCGTGCGCGAGCCGATGATCCTCGGACACGAGGCCTCCGGCACGGTGGTCGAGGCCGGGGCAAACGTGCGCCACCTCGCGGTCGGCGACCGCGTGTGCATGGAGCCCGGCATCCCGGTGCCGACGTCGCGCGCCTCCAGACTGGGCCTCTACAATCTCGATCCCGAGGTGCGCTTCTGGGCCACGCCACCCGTACACGGCGTCCTGCGCAGGAGCGTCGTCCACCCGGCCGATTTCACCTTCAGGATCCCGGACAATGTGAGCTTCGCCGAGGCCGCCATGGTCGAGCCGTTCGCAGTCGGCGTCCACGCCATCAACAAGGCGCGTTGCGCGGCAGGGCATACCGCGGTCATCATGGGCGCCGGGCCGATCGGCCTCTTGACGGCCGTGGCGGCACTGGCCGGTGGATGCGCCCACGCGATCGTGAGCGACATCGACGATACGAAACTCGAGATCGCCGGCACACTGGGCCGGATCTCCACCGTCAATGTGGCAAAGAGCGATCTGGCAGCCGAGGTCTCGAGGATCACCGGCGGCTGGGGTGCCGACGTCGTCTACGAATGCTCGGGCAACGAGAAGGCCGCTTCTTCGGTGTTCGAGGTCCTGCGGCCCGGCGGTGTGTGCGTGTTCGTCGGCATTCCCCTGGAGCCGATCGCCTATGACGTCGCCGCGGCACAGATAAAGGAGGCGCGTGTCGAGCACGTGTTCCGCTATGCGCATGTCTTCCCGAACTGCCTGGAAATGCTGTCGGCCAAGACCTTCGATGTCACACGCCTCATCACCCGCACCTTTTCCTTCGAGGAAAGCGTCGAAGCCTTCGAACTTGCCGCCCGTGCACCCGCCGGCGAGGTGAAGATGCAGATTGTTCTTGGCAACCGATAGGGAGATGAAAATGGATTTCACCGGCAAAACCGTGATCATCACCGGCGCCGGAAAGGGCATCGGACGAGAGACGGCACGACTGCTCGCCGGCAGAGGCGCCCGGGTCACCGCTCTTTCGCGAACCCGGGCAGATCTCGACAGCCTCAAGGATGAGATCGATTGCCGGTGCGTGGCCGTCGACCTGGCAGACGCGGCGGCGGCGCGCAGCGCCGCGCGGGAGGCGGCGCCGGCCGACTATCTCGTCAACTGTGCGGGCATTAATGTTCTCCAGTCCTTTCTGGAGGTGACCGACGAGGCGTTCGATCTGGTCCATGCGGTCAACACGAAGGCGGCGATGATCGTCGCGCAGGAATATGCGCGCGCCCGCGTCGAAGCGGGCGGCGGCGGCGCGATCGTCAACGTCTCCAGCATTTCCTCGATGATCGGCTTCGACGACCACGCCTCCTATTGCGCCTCGAAAGGGGCGATGGACGCCATGAGCCGCGTCATGGCGAACGAACTCGGCAAGCATTCCATCCGCGTCAACTGCATCAATCCCATCGTCACGATGACGGAACTGGCAGCAAGGGCATGGAGCGATCCGGCAAAGTCCGAACCGGTCTTGAACCGCATCCCGATCGGCCGGTTCGCCGAGACCCCGGATATCGCCGAAGTTATCGCTTTCCTGCTGAGCGACGCGGCGGCGATGGTCAACGGGCTGGCCATTCCCATCGACGGCGGCTTTCTCGTTCGGTGATGCGGCACACGGATTGCGCCGCGGTGCTCCCTTGTGCCGGTGCGGGAAGCTAGGTTACGTCAAGGCGCGGACCGGCGGCTGGGCAATCGCCCGGGATCTCACCGCGGGTCCAATGGCGGAGAGCGCAAGATGTGCTGAAGCATCTGCGTGCCGGCGAGCCGTCGCCGATCATCTTCGCAGCGCCAGCAGTTCTTCCCGGCGACCGTCATGAACATCCGCAAGTCCGCGGAAAGACAGACGCGGCAGCAAGGCACCAAGCCTTCAGGTGCGGGTCTTGTCGCGGTGGCCGTCAGAACGGCTCATGAGGAAGTTTGCGCCTTCCAGGCGAGATAGACCGCTTGCCGGGCTTCACGGTCCTGAATGGGGTTGTAGAAGACGACCGGTTCGGCACGGGCCTTCCCAAAGGCGGCCGTCAGCACTTCCGTGAACGCCGGATCCTCCGGTTCGTTCGACCACAATGCGAATACGCCGCCGGGCAGGAGATGCTCGGAAAGCTTCTTCAGCCCCTGAAACGTGTAGAGCACCGCGTTTTCAGACTTCAGGACGTGGCGGGGTGAATGGTCGATATCGAGCAGGATAGCATCGAAGCGGGAAGCCGGGTTGAGCGGATCGAAGCCGGTCTCGGGCGAGCGTGCCATGGCGAAGAAGTCACCATGTACGAAGCGGCATCTCTTGTCCGCGGCAAGCTGCTTGCCAAGCGGCAGCAGACCCGCCTCATGCCACTCGATCACCGGCTTCAGCGCATCGATGACGATGAGCGTGCGCACCCCGGGATCGTCAAGCGCGGCCGCCGCGGTGTAGCCAAGCCCGAGCCCGCCGACCGCCACTTTGTACCCCTCTCCGGAGAGCGCGCGAAGTGCCAAGGTTGCGAGCGCCTTTTCCGATGCCGTGAATTTCGACGACATCAGGAACTCGTCGTTCAACTTGATCTCATAGATATCCTCGCCGCTCGCGATGTCACGCCGCCGCCTAAGCGAGAGCGCGCCGAGCGGCGTGATTTGATAGTCGAGTTCTTCGAAGTACCGGCTCAAGCGGCTACCTTTCCTGTTTTTGATGCGGGCTTCAGGCAGTTGGACGTGACGAACCGCCGATGGCCCCGCTCATCCAAAGCCGCGACCCGGGCAACGACGATGCCTGATGCGGCCACCACCCGCACGGCGGCACGAATTCTCCATCGACGCCGAAGTGCGTCGGATGGACGTTGGTGGGGCCGCGAACCACCCCAACGCGAGCACGCGGCTCACCAGACGGTGTATCCTCGCGCGCTGCACGCGTCTCAGGATCGTGAGACGAAAATGCCGCTCGACAGGGCCTGTCACGTCTCCTCTCGTTTTCGGGAGAAACCTGCAGGGACCGGAAAAGTCGATCCTGATCAGTCGGACAGCAACTGCTGGTGCTCCCCCTAACATCGTTCTCCGGTTCTTTGTAGGGGAGAAGCCGTCCGGCCTCAGTCTCGCTCAGCGCAATCCCGAACCGCGCGGCATTTCTGCAAGGCAGCCATGCACCGGCATCTACAGCTTTCAAAATGAGACCGCTATCGCTAAAGGGAGAAATATTGCGCTGCAACATCATCTCCTCCTTGCGGTCTCAAATGTCGCGCATTCGCGCTGTCCGCTCACGCTCTGGAGCGGGGACGGCGCGTTGAGAGCGCTCCGACATCCCTCCGCGTTCCACGCCCCTTTTAGTGTAGCGCTGTTTTACAATCGAGGTTTCTCTTCAATGCTCTTTTCCAGGATCCGCGATGAGTGGTTCGGCAATATTCGTGGTGATCTCCTCGCGGGGCTCGTCGTCGCCCTTGCGCTCATCCCGGAGGCCATCGCCTTTTCCATCATCGCGGGCCTCGATCCGAAGGTCGGCCTCTACGCCTCCTTTTCGATTGCCGTGATCATCGCCTTCACCGGCGGGCGCCCTGGCATGATTTCGGCTGCAACGGCGGCCACCGCCGTCCTCATGATCACGCTCGTCAAGGATCACGGGCTGCAATATCTGCTCGCCGCGACGGTGCTCGCCGGTGTGCTGCAGGTTGCGGCGGGGCTATTCCGACTCGGCGACCTGATGCGGTTCGTGTCGCGATCCGTGATCACCGGCTTCGTTAATGCGCTCGCCATCCTCATCTTCATGGCGCAGATCCCCGAGCTCGTCGGCGTCCCGCAGATGACGTATGTGATGGTCGCGGGCGGACTGGCGATCATCTACCTGTTTCCGCGCCTGACCAGGGCGATTCCTTCGCCACTCGTCTGTATCGTGGTGCTCACGGCCATTGCGCTCTATTTCGGCATGGATTTGAGAACCGTCGGCGACATGGGTGAACTGCCGTCCACCCTGCCTGTCTTCCTCCTTCCCGACATACCTTTGAGCCTGGAGACATTGACGATCATCCTGCCCTATTCGGCGGCGGTGGCGATCGTCGGCCTGCTCGAATCGCTGATGACAGCCTCCATTGTCGACGAGTTGACCGACAGCCCCAGCGACAAGAACCGCGAGTGTATCGGCCAGGGCGTCGCCAATGTGGCGACCGGCTTCCTCGGCGGCATGGCGGGCTGCGCGATGATCGGCCAGTCCGTGATCAACATCAAGTCGGGCGGGCGCGGCCGCCTCTCGTCGCTCGCCGCCGGCGTTTTCCTCTTGTTCCTGATCGTGGTCCTGGGCGACTGGGTCAGCATCATACCGATGGCCGCGCTCGTCGCCATCATGATCATGGTGTCGATCGGCACCTTCTCGTGGACCTCGATCAAGAACTTGCGCGAACATCCGCGTCGCTCCTCGATCGTCATGGTGTCGACGGTGGTGGCGGTTGTCGTCACGCACAATCTTGCGATCGGCGTGCTCGTCGGTGTGCTCCTGTCGGGGCTCTTCTTCGCCTCCAAGGTGGCGCAGATATTCCGCGTCTCCTCAACCCTCTCGGATGATCGCAAGGAGCGCGTCTATACGGTCGAGGGGCAGGTGTTCTTCGCCTCGGCGGACGCGTTCGTCAAGGCATTCGATTTCAAGGAGGCGCTGGAGCGCGTCCGCATCGATGTCGGACGCTCACAGATCTGGGACTTGACCGGCGTCGCCGCGCTCGACACGGTGGTCTTGAAGTTCCGCCGCGAAGGCACCGACGTCGAACTGGCCGGAATGAACGAAGCGAGTGCGACGCTCGTCGACAAGCTCGCCATCCATGACAAGCCCGGCGCATTCGAACGCCTCATGGGCCATTGAGGGAGGAACGCATGTCCAAGATACTGGCTCTGGTCGACGGGTCGATCTATGCCGACAGCGTCTGCGGGATCGCCGGCTGGGCGGCCCTGAGAACCGGCCTTACAGTCGAGGTCGTCCATGTCCTCGGGCGCCGCATGTCTAGCAGTTTCGATCTGAGCGGGGGGCTTGAGCCGGGCCAGCGCTCCGCGCTTCTGGAAGAATACACCCGCCTCGACGAGCAGCACGGCAAGCTTGCCCAACAGAAGGGACGCGCCTTGCTCACCGCGGCGAAAACTACGCTCGACGGCATCGGCGTTGCCAAGGTGGAAACGACCCTGCGCCGCGGAGACCTCCTGGAGGCACTGGCCGATCTGGAAGCCGATGCGCAGATCGTCGTCATCGGCAAGCGCGGGGAAGCGGCCGATTTTGCCAGGCTGCATCTTGGATCGAACCTCGAACGGGTGGTCCGCAGCGCGAAGGTGCCGGTCCTGGTGGCGGCGCGCGCCTTCACCCCGTTCGACCATTTTCTCATCGCCTATGACGGCGGCAAAAGCGCAAGCCGTGCCGTCGACTACGTCGCCGCAAGCCCCCTCTTGAAGGGCCTGCGGTGCACCATCCTGTCGGTCGGGGCGGAGACGCCGGAAAACCGCTCCCGGCTCGAGGCACCGGCCTCGCTGCTCAGGAATGCCGGCCTCGACGTCGACGCGCAGCTCTCCAACGGCGAGCCCGAGGAGGTCATCAGCGCAAAGGTCGAGGCCGAAAACATCGGCTTGCTCGTCATGGGCGCCTACGGCCATTCCCGGATCCGCAGCTTGATTATCGGAAGTACCACGACCGAGATGGTGCGGCGCTGCAAAATTCCAGTCTTGATGTTTCGCTGATCTGTGATCAGGTACAGGCCATGGACGACAATGCCTACGCCGAATTGCTGCAGAAGTTCCGGCCGAGGCTCGAGCAGGAGCTGGCCGAAATCGATCGTCTGAGCACCGACAACGCGAATTGGAGTGCTCCCGTGGAACTTGACCAGCAAAGCGTCGGTCGGGTTTCGCGTATCGATGCCATGCAGATGCAGGCGATGTCCCAAGCGGTTCAGCGCCGCCGCATGCACCGACGGCACCTGCTCCTGCAGGCTCTCAAGCGCATGGACGAAGGAGAGTTCGGCTACTGCACGGAATGCGGCGAGGAAATTCCCCCGGGGCGCCTGAACGTCGATCCGACATTCGCTGCCTGCGTGCGGTGTGCGACGTAACACCCAGCAAACGCAACATAAGCAGCAATGGCGGCCAACTAGGCGGTTCCCTCGGGAACCAGATCCTCCAGGATGATAGCTTCGGCTTCGCTCAGTCGTTGCCGCTGCAGCCGGAGCGTTACCGCCGCCACCCGCATCATCCCACTCATTTCCTTTTTGGTGAAGCGGCCGGCGTTGTCCGCGATATGCTCCAACTCTTCGGCAAGATCCATGTCATCGTACATCTCTCGACTCCTGTCGGGTAATTGGGACTACGTCCGCGCCTGATGGCCGGAACCGTATCTGCGCAGATAACTTCCGATCTGGCGAACGGCAGCCTGTCCAGCATCGCGGTCCAGAAGGAATTTCATAGCCTCGCCTCGTTTCTCGGTGCTCGAAGCCTGCGGCCGAGAAGAGCCGCACGTTGGAGTATAGCCAGGAGAATCCGAACGCGTTCGCAGCCCGGCAAAGCCACGGCTTTGACCGCTCAGGCGGCAAGGACCACGAGCGCCGATCGGTAAATCCGGATCGGCTCACCGGAGCCATGGCAGACGCGAAACGCCCTGTGCCGACCTGTCCGGTCTCTCCGGTCCCTGCATGAATACAAGGGGATGAGCGAGAGATAAGCCATCCTCCGGTACACTTCAACCGGCAGCGCGGCCGAGAGAGACTATTGGGCTTCGCTACTGCTGGCGCATCAAACCGCGTCCGCAGGTTCAAGGATTTCCGTCGCATCGTCGCTCGCTACCACGAATTCGCCAGGAACGTCCTTCCGTCCGTCGCTCTCGCAGCGCTCATCGCTTTCCCGGGTTTGAACGAGCCTGGACCTGGCCGGGATTGACGCGCGTCACGTCCTGTGTGACATTTCTATTAGACCGACCGGTCTATTCTTAACATCGACGAGGAGAACACTCATGACCAAGCAGTCCTTCATCCGACTCCGGCATCTCCTGTCCTCCGCCGCTTTCGGCCTGATGGCGCTTGCGGCATTCGCCGCGGGACCTGCAGATGCGCAATCCAGCAAGGAGGCCTTGGCGATCAAAGCCGACGATCCGTCGCTGGAATGGGGCCCCTGCCCCGCATTCATGCCGGAAGGATGCTCGATCGCCGTGCTTCAGGGCAAGCCGAGCGAGCCACGCACCGACATCTTCTTCCGCCTCGAAGGCAATACCGGCGTCGACCGTCACCTGCATACCTCGGCGGAGCGCATGGTGCTGGTCGCAGGCGAGATGAGCGTCGACTATGACGGCCAGGAGTCGGTGACGCTCGGGAAGGGAACCTATGCCTATGGTCCACCGGAGCTTCCGCATTCGGCCGACTGCATCTCGAGCGAGCCTTGCGTACTCTATATCGGCTTCAACGAGCCGGTCGACGCCATGCCCGCCACCCCAACCGATTGATGAGGGGCTTTCCGAAGCCGACGATCCGACTGAACGGAACGCTGCATCGGAACAGGCCGCTGCTTTCACCCTCAGCCAGAAAGGAAATGCCGTCATGACCACAGCCATTGAAACCCGGCGCTTCGACAAACCCGATGACCTGCTCGATATGAAAGAATGCGGTGGTATCGCCATCATCAAGATGGGTACCGGAGCGACCGGAATGCACGCCGTATTCGAACCTGGCTGGACCTGGGAAAAGGATGAAAAGCCTCTTCTCGGCAACCCGGACTCCTGTCCGATGCACCACACCGGCTATTGCATCGCCGGCACGCTCGTCGTCCGCATGCTCGATACCGGAGCGAAAACGAAAATCGCGCCCGGCGATTTCTTCGAGATTCCGCCGGGCCACGACGCCTATGTCGAAGGCGACGATCGCGTGGAACTGATCCTCTTCGCGCCGCCCGAACACCAACACTGACCCGCGGCGCGCCTGACACTCACGCTTGGCGTCAGCGCGGCCCGCCATCTGTAAGGCCGCCCCGCGAACCAGCGGGGCGGCCTTGACCTTCGGCGCCCGGGAGCCGATTTTCGCTCCCCAAGGACAACGAGCTGGATGTTCTCGATGAGCGATTCCACCAAGGAGCGCATGCTCGACGCGGGGCTGAGGATGCTCCTGCGCCATGGCTACAATGATCTCGGCATCCAGGCCGTGCTGCAGGAAACGGGCATGCCGAAAGGGTCGTTCTACCACCACTTCAAGAGCAAGGAGGATTTCGCCCTTCAGGTCATCGACCTCTATATGAGCGAAGTGCACAATGGGCTGGACGGTTCCTTGGGCGACCGCTCCCTGCCGCCACTGGATCGTGTGCGGAAGTTCTTCGAATCGACACGAGACAAGTATCAGGAGGAAGGGTACCTCGGCTGCATGCTCGGCGGCCTGGGTCAGGAGTTGTCCGGGGTCAGCCCTGTTTTTCAGCAGAAGATCGAGTCATGCCTGTCCATCATCGCGGGCCGCATCAAGGACTGCCTGGAGGAGGCGCGCGACCGAGGCGATCTGCCTTCCGGCTCGGACCTGCAGTTGTTGGCCGACCTGGTGGTGAATTGCTGGGAGGGGGCCGCCCTGCGCAGCCGGCTGCGTCGCGATCCGACACCTCTCGATACCATGCTCGACTTCTACTTTGCTTCCCTCGCCTCGTCGCCCAGCACACCGGCGTAGAAGTCCCGAACGCGGTGATCTGCAGTGTCGTTGGGAATGCCGCAGTCGGGCGGAAATATGTCGTTCGCCTCTAGCTGCCTCATCTGAACCTTGTGTTATCTCGGGCATTCCGACGAGACAAGGCGCAGTCGGTATCCGGTGCGCTTGGATGGTTCAGCTGCGACCAGACCTCGATATCCGTGAGGTTGGGACTGTTCCCGGGCCAAAAGGCGCTCGGAAAATGTGGGCTGCCGACGTGTTGGAGGCGAAATCATGATCGCTGT